>DAIMZU010000164.1:0-6123 GCA_036733845.1 Ramlibacter sp. | reverse complement strand
GAGGGAGATGCGAGTTCGAGGTTCTTCATGACGGCTCCGAGGAATTGCAACCGTCTCAGATGATGTGCGCGATGTTCCGAAGCGGATGGCAATTCCGGGTAATCGCGCTCATCCGGTGGCGCGGCCACGAAGCCCCGGCAGGCCAGCGGCGCTTGTCTGGCAGGTAAACCTGATTGCGCGTTAACGAAACGGTTGACAGGTCCCGATCTGCTCGATACGATGGCGTCAATTAACTAATCACGCAATTGGGTCACGACATGGCATTTGGTGCCTACATCAGACAGAAGAGGGAGGCGAAGGGCATTCAGATGAATGACTTCGCCCGGCAGCTGGACATCTCGCCTGCCTACTGGTCGCGCATAGAGCGCGACATCGAGAAGCCACCTAAGGACGAGCTGATCCGCAAGGCGGCAGAAATCCTTGGCGAGAATGTCGACGACGCCTTTGTTGAGGCCAGCCGCCTTCCGCCAGACATGCGCGATGACGTGGGGGGCCTGGTACGGATGTATCGCAAGCAAGCGACGGGGGACAAGTGAATGCCGGTGTTGACTCTTGGCTACCGGCATTGCGACCGAAAACGCCCCAGCTACATCAAGAATTCCGAGATTGAGGGCATCGCCGTTTTGGCCCGCCAGCAACTGGTGGAGGCGGCTGCCGATGCCATCCCGCTCGCAACCCTGAGCGCCATCTCCGGCCTGAAGATCAACGGCGTGGTCTTCGACCTGTTCGTCGGCACCGGGAATGTTGTGCATGACGAATGCGGCAACCCTGTTCTGGGCATCTGTGAGTACGACCCCGGCGTGCCGGACACGGCGATGGTGTCGGTGTCGCCGGTTGGCGTGAACGCCAGCGAGGAACTGGTACTGAGCACCCTCGGCCACGAACTCGGCCACGCCATTTTCGATGCGCCAGGATGGATCGTCGATGCCAGCAAGGGGCCGGGTCTGTTCGATGAACCCAGCGACGCGGCGCGGCGCGCCTACCGCACGACCACACGCGACGTCGAGCACTTGGCGAAAGTCACGCCCGTCGCCGAGGCGGCTGCGACGCCCTCCCTGGCGATTCCGGGCCACACCACCAAGGAAGAATACTTCGCCGAGCTGCGTGCCAACGAGTTCATGGGGTCGCTGCTGGTGCCGCGCCAGCGGTTGAATCTGGCTGTCGAAGAGATGGCTGCGCAACACGGCGTGACGATCCATCGCAGCCCGTCGCTCGACCCCGAGTTGCCCGGCACCAGTCTTTACCTGACGGCTGATGGCGACATCGAATGTTTGCAGAAGGCCGTGGCCAAGCGCTTCGGCGTCAACCGGCGGTTCATCCAGGTGCGGATGGAGCGCTATGGCCTTCTCAAGCCGGGGGCCAAGATCTTCTGATCAAAGCCTTCGTCCCGCCGCCGACTGCGTGTCGGCTTTTTTTGAACCGCCCAGTTAACCACTCGCGCAATCGCGCACTTCGTTTAGAAAAGGAAATTGCCTATGCCAGCGGACGAACAAATCATCGCTCAAGAACACAACCAGCCGACCGCCGCGCCGCAGCAGTCCGCGAAGCAGGCGCGATCCCGCCAATCGGACGATGGCCCGGAAATTCTGCCGTGTATGGAGCACTTCGTGACCCTGGTTCGCAAGGCCAAGCGACCCGGCCTCGCCTTGCTCCTGGTCGAGCGCGCCAGCGCCACGTCGCTGCCGGAAGTGGCGGCGCTGACAGACGTGGCCAAAGGCATCCTCGCGGTGCAGTCGCGCAAGGCGATGTTCCACGCCGTCGCCAAGCTCGGCTCGGACGCGCAGCAGCACATCGAGCGGGCGGCCGAGCGCGTGGTGCTGCTCGATGACGAGTACGGTGCGCAGGCCGTCCAGTCTCTCCTTGACGACGAGGACATCAATGACGCAGCGATCATGGCCGCGCCGAGTGATCGCTACAGCCGGGCCCTGTTTCTCTGCCTGCTGCAGGACTTTCCGGAGACCGGTGCCACTCGCGATCAGCGCTTCGACAATGCCGAGCGCGTGCAAGTGATGCATCGGCAATGGAAGAGCGAGAACTACTCCAGCCACTACCTCGGCCCGAAGGGCGTGGTGCCGAGCATTGATGCCGACGTTGAGGGTGTATTGCGCGGGCGCATTTCGGCACTGTTCCCGCAAGTGGCTCCCGACCAAATCATCATCGAGCAGTTCACGCGCCGTGATCTCGCGCATGCCGACCGCTGCGGCGGCAAGGACTCTGACGAGGTCACGCCCGTGCTCCTGCACACCCTGACTGCAACCTTCAACGGGTCGACGGCGCACTTCCGGCAGGTTGCCAACGGCGAGGTGGTCGAGCACGAAGAACCTGCAGCGATGTCGGCCAGCTTTTCGTGGGAGCCCGGCACCGGTGCGCTCGGCGTGTTCTGCGAAGACCGTGAGGTGCGCCGTGAACTGGCGACCATCTTCCGCGATATCGTCTTGGCGTGCGACGGGGAGATCAACGACATGCCGATGCGCGAATTCGACCTGTTCGGATTCTCGACACCGGCGATGCTCAAGCGCATCGAGCAGGAGCGAGTGGCGGGCATCGAAAAGATTTCGATCTTGCAGATCAAGGTGGCGCGGCCGTTCGAGCAGCAAACCACCGACGCGGCCAACGGACGTGAGCTGATCCAGCATCTGTCGAGCACGATGCTGATCGGCAAGGATCGGCGCGACACCCGGCAGATTTATCAGGTCGCCTATGACGACTATGGCATCGACGACTTGACGGAATACACGCTGGCGCAGGTGAAGTTGGTATTCAGGATGGCCAAACAGCCGCACCGCAAGGCCCACAACGTCGCCGTCCAAATCACGTCGCCGAACGGTCTGAACGACAAGAGCAAGACCGAAGATGACCGCAAGCGCGTTCTGGAACAGCTCACGCGAATTGGGGTGCTCCGTGAGTTCTGAAGGCGCTACCGCAATGTCGGCGCATCTGAGCTTTCTGGCAGTGCTGGAGCGGCTGCCCCGGGTTGAGTACCGCGTCATGGCGGCGGCGCTCGGACGATGCAGACCAACGTTCCTGCAACGACGATGGGTCACGGAAGAGGACTACCTCAGCCATGTGATGGTCCCCGTCCGGGATTCGGAGCAGGAAGTCGAGGTTGAGATCGATCAGGATGCGGCGGTTTACCGGTACCGCAGCCCGCAGCAGCGATCACGAACAGTTGAGCGACCCCTTCCCGACATCGCGTTGTACGCCCTCCAGGTGGATGCGTGGCTCGCCGACTTGGCGTCCTTGATCGGCATCGAAGATCGACAGCGTTCCGACCGCCGACATCGCGTGCCGGGCCACCTGTGGCACCTCGGGGAAGTGCGAATCGCGGGCACCCACGACTTCGCCCCGGTGTTCGTTGCCCGAGCGTGGGAGCGTGCTCCTGTTGCCGCGATGACCTCGGGTTTGAGTGATCCGATCTGGCCGCGTGGCGGCATCGTGTTGCGGCATCAGCGAGATCCAGTTGAGCTGCCCCGCGACCATGTCATGCGCGGTCTGGACGAGTTCGTTCGCGTGGACGACGGTCAGGACGTTTTCGACGCGAGCGCATTCGACAGGGTGCTGCGTGGCTTCATCACCCCCACCGGTGCGCCGGAGCCAGAGCAGTTCTTCCAAGGCAATCGTTTGAAGTTGCCGCACTTCTCCGAATCACGCGAGCTGTCTGCGGAGCGGGCCAAGATCGTCAAGCAGATGTGGAGTGCCGACGGAAAGAACGCGCCCGAAGTTTCCTGGGCCGAGGTCAACAGGATCGCCAATACCGGCTACCAGTCGTTCGATGACGCCTTCGGCGGAAAGGCTGAGCGCGAGGACGTGATCGCATTGGTCAAGCGCGGCAAATACCGCCTGCGACGCAACCCATAAACGCGCCCATAAATCAAACCAGACACGGGCCATAAACCCGTGCGGAGACTTCGATGTGCCCATTTCATCTAGGAGGCACATCGAAATGCAAACCCAAGTTCCATCAATCGAATCCGGTCGGAATCCCCGCCGGATGAATCCCGGCGGTGCAACCTGCATCGCACTCGACGAAAACGAGCTCGCCATCCGCTGGGGGCTCTCCGTCAAGACGCTGCGCCGCTGGCGTCAAGAGCAGCTCGGCCCCATCTACTGCAAGCTCGGTCGCCGGGTCACCTACCTCCTGCACGAAATCGAAGCCTTCGAGCGCCGCGTCTCGCGCTACTCGAGCTTCACTCGTGCGTACCAGTGAGGAGGACGGCCATGAGCGATCTGACCATCTTCCCCGTCGACATCGCTGAGATGTCTGTGAGCCAACTGGCCGCGCTGCCGCCCGAGCAGAAGTGCGAGGTCGACAAGAACCTTGATGCTGCCATCGACTGGCTAAAGAAGGCTCGCACCAAGTTCGATGCGGCGCTGGAACAGTGCTACGGCGAGCAGGCCCGTGTCGCACTGCGTGAATCAGGCCGTGACTTTGGTACCGCCCACATCAGCGACGGCCCGCTGCACATCAAGTTCGAGCTGCCCAAAAAGGTCAGCTGGAACCAGAAACAGTTGGGCGAAATCGCCGAGCGCATCGTGGCCTCAGGCGAGAAGGTCGAGGGCTACCTCGACGTCAAGCTCTCAGTGTCCGAGTCCCGGTACATCAACTGGCCGCCTGCATTGCAGCAGCAATTCGCGGCCGCCCGCACGGTCGATTCCGGCAAGCCGTCCTTCACCCTGAGCACCGATGGGGGTGAGGCATGAAGCGGCTACCCATCGTGTCCGCCGTCGAGCGGATGGCCGAGCGCAAGGGCGTGAAGCTGCTGATGCTGGGCAAGTCCGGCATCGGCAAGACGTCTCGGCTCAAAGACCTCGACCCCGCCACCACACTGTTCCTTGACATCGAGGCAGGCGACTTGGCGGTCGCCGACTGGCCGGGCGACACCATCCGCCCGGCGTCCTGGCCCGAGAGCCGCGACTTCTTCGTGTTCCTTGCGGGCCCGGACAAGTCGCTGCCGCCGGAGAGCGCGTTCTCGCAGGCGCACTACGACCACGTCATCGAGAAGTTTGGCGATGCGACGCAGCTCGGTCGCTACCAGACCTTATTCCTTGACTCGATCACGCAACTGTCTCGCCAGTGCTTTGCGTGGTGCAAGACGCAGCCCGGGGCGGTCAGTGATCGTTCCGGCAAGCCCGATCTGCGCGCGGCCTACGGGCTGCTCGGCCAGGAAATGATCGGCGCGTTGACCCACCTGCAGCACGCCCGTGGCAAGAACGTTGTGTTCGTGGCGATCCTCGATGAGCGACTGGATGACTTCAATCGCAAGGTGTTCGTCCCGCAGATCGAAGGCAGCAAGACCAGCCTGGAGCTGCCCGGCATCGTCGATGAGGTCGTGACGCTGGCCGAGATCAAGGCCGAGGACGGCAGTTCCTACCGCGCCTTCATCACGCACACCGTCAATCCCTACGGCTTCCCGGCCAAAGACCGCAGCGGTCGTCTCGACCTGCTGGAGCCGCCGCATCTCGGCGCGCTGATCGCCAAGTGCGCGGGCGCTGTCCCCGCGCTAGCCAGCGCCGCCAACCCCGCACACATCGAATCTCAGGAGTAATCGCAATGACCGCATGGAATGACTTCAACGACGCCGACTCTCAGCAATCCGGCTTCGATCTGATCCCCAAGGGCACCGTCGTGCCGGTGCGAATGACCATCAAGCCGGGTGGCTATGACGACCCCGAGCAAGGCTGGGGTGGCGGCTACGCCACCGAATCGTTCGAGACCGGTTCCATCTATCTGGCCGCCGAGTTTGTGGTCACCGCTGGCGATCATGCCAAGCGCAAGATGTGGAGCAACGTCGGCCTGCTCTCCAAGAAAGGCCCGACCTGGGGCCAGATGGGGCGCAGCTTCATTCGCGCCGCGCTCAACAGCGCCCGCAACGTCCACCCGCAAGACAACAGCCCACAGGCCGCCGCCGCGCGCCGCATCAATGGCTTCGCCGAACTGGACGGTCTGGAGTTCTTGGCGCGCGTCGACATCGAGAAGGACGCCAAGGGTCAAGACCGCAACGTGGTGAAGCTGGCAGTCGAGCCCGACCACCCCGACTACGCCAAGTTGAAAGGTGTGCCGACGAAGGGCAGTCCGGGCGGTGGCAACTCCGGCGCTCCCGCGCAGGCGGCCCCGGCCTATTC
>DAIMZU010000163.1:0-6144 GCA_036733845.1 Ramlibacter sp. | reverse complement strand
GCTGCCGCACATTGCTGCTGACCCACAACATCGAGACGCTCGGGCAGATGAGCTGCAACCCGTCCATCGGCGGGATCGGCAAGGGCCACCTCGTCAAGGAGGTCGACGCCCTGGGCGGGGCGATGGCCCTGGCGACGGATGAAGCCGGCATCCAGTTCCGCATCCTGAACGGCTCCAAGGGGCCTGCCGTCCGGGCGACCCGTGCGCAGGCGGACCGGGTGCTCTACAAGGCGGCGATCCGCAGGCGGCTGGAGAACCAGCCTAACCTCCTGCTGTTTCAACAGGCCGTCGACGACCTGATGGTGGAAGGCGACCGCGTGGTCGGAGCCGTGACCCAGGTGGGTATCCGCTTTCGCGCCCGCACGGTCGTCCTGACAGCGGGCACCTTCCTGGACGGCAAAGTCCATGTGGGGCTGCAGAACTATGCGGCCGGGCGCGCGGGGGATCCGCCTGCCGTCTCGCTCTCGGCCCGGCTCAAGGAGCTGAAGCTGCCGCAAGGGCGGCTCAAGACGGGCACGCCGCCGCGCATCGACGGAAGGACCATCGACTTCACCAAGTGCGAGGCGCAGCCGGGGGACCTGGATCCGGTGCCGGTGTTCAGCTTCCTGGGCCAGGCCAGCATGCACCCGGCGCAGGTGCCGTGCTGGATCACGCACACCAACGAGCGCACGCACGAGATCATCCGTAGCGGCTTCGATCGCAGCCCGATGTTCACCGGCAAGATCGAAGGCGTGGGGCCCCGGTATTGCCCCAGCGTGGAAGACAAGATCAACCGGTTTGCCGGCAAGGAAAGCCACCAGGTCTTCCTGGAGCCGGAAGGCCTGCAGACCCACGAGATTTACCCGAACGGCATCAGCACCAGCCTGCCTTTCGACGTGCAGCTCGACCTTGTGCGAACCATCGCGGGTCTGGAGAACGCGCACATCCTGCGGCCGGGCTATGCCATCGAATACGACTACTTCGATCCACGCGCGCTCAAGAGCAGCTTCGAGACTCGCCAGATCCAGGGGCTTTTCTTCGCGGGGCAGATCAACGGAACCACGGGCTACGAGGAAGCCGCGGCGCAGGGCTTGTTTGCCGGCATCAACGCCGCGCTGCAGTGCCGGGGTGAGTCGCCGTGGATGCCGCGTCGGGACGAGGCCTACCTCGGCGTCCTCGTCGACGACCTGATCACCAAGGGAGTGACCGAGCCGTACCGCATGTTCACCAGCCGCGCCGAGTTCCGCCTGCAATTGCGTGAGGACAACGCGGACATGCGCCTGACCGAAGCGGGTCGCCGGATGGGGCTCGTCGACGATGCCCGTTGGGACGTTTTCAACCGCAAGCGCGACGCTGTTTCACGTGAAACAGAGCGGCTGCGGTCGACGTGGATCAATCCGCGCTCGTTGGCCGCGGCTGAAACCGAGCGGGTGCTGGGCAAGGCCATCGAGCACGAGTACAACCTCGGTGACCTGCTGCGGCGGCCCGGCGTGGGCTACGAATCTTTGGTGGGCATGGACGCGGGGCGGTTCAGGGCCGATGCGATCACGCCCGAGGCGCTGGGCGACTTGTACCCGGCCGTCGTGGAGCAGATCGAGATTTCGGCGAAGTACGCTGGGTATATCGATCGCCAGAAGGACGAGGTGCTGCGCGCAGCGCACTACGAGGGCATGCGGCTTCCGCCCGAGTTGGACTACATGCAGGTTGCCGCGCTCAGCATCGAGGTGCGCCAGAAGCTGGCACGCGATCGCCCCGAGACGCTGGGTCAGGCCAGCCGAATCTCGGGCGTGACCCCTGCCGCGATTTCCCTGCTGCTGGTCCACCTCAAGAAGAATCGGTACAAAGGTTTTGGCGACGCCAGCAACGAGGCAGCGCCACAGGCGGCATGAGTCCGGACGTCGCATCCTTGCGCCCGCAGCTGGAGCAGGGCATTGCCGCCTTGGGCCTCGACTTGCCCGCGGGAAGCGTGGATGCGCTGCTCTCATACCTCGAACTCGTCGCCAAGTGGAATCGCGTCTACAACCTGACGGCAGTCCGTGAGCCGCAGGAGATGCTCACGCACCACCTGCTCGACAGCCTGGCGATCATTCCCGCCTTGCGACGGCATACCGGCGGACGCGAGGTCAGGGCGCTGGACGTTGGATCCGGGGCGGGATTGCCTGGAGTGGTGCTGGCCATCTGCTGTCCGGAGCTTTCGGTTGACTGTGTCGACACGGTTGCCAAGAAGGCCGCGTTCATCCAGAACGTTGCAGGCGCGCTGAGGCTGCCGCGTTTGCGCGGCTTGCACGATCGCGTCGAGCGGCTAAAGGGGCCGTATGACCTCATCTGCTCGCGGGCGTTCGCCTCCTTGGCCGATTTCGTGTCCTGGTCCGCCGGTGCGCTGGCGCCGGACGGCGCGTGGCTGGCGATGAAGGGCAGGCCGTCCGCGGAGGAGATGGGGGCCTTGCCCGCCGGCGTGGAGGTGTTCCACGTGGAACAGGTGAGTGTCCCCGGCTTGGATGCGCAGCGCTGCATCGTCTGGATGCGCCGCTGCCCTTGAGCGTCAGGTGTCTTCGTGCGCAGGTTTCACGTGGAACATGGCGCTTGCAGTGGATCACCCCGACCTAATTTCTCGTCACCGCCACGCCCCAGCGCGTAAACTCTGCCGTCTGCATGTTCGGCATCTCAGATTACGGGGCGTTCGTCGCCGCGGTCATCCTGTTCCTGGCCATCCCCGGTCCGGGGAATCTCGCCTTGGTGACGTCCACGGGAAAGGGCGGCGTACAGGGTGGGCTGGCCGCCACGCTGGGCATCATTGCAGGCGATCAGGTGTTGATGTGGGCTGCCGTGGCCGGGGTCGCGGCTGTGCTGGCCGCCTCGCCTGCGCTTTTCGACGCCGTGCAATGGATGGGCGCCGCTTATCTGGCTTGGCTGGGCGTGAGGATGCTCCGGGCGCGGCCGGGTGACGCGCCGGTCATCGACATCCGTGCCGGCCAATACTTTCGGCAGGCGGCGCTGATCACCTTGATGAACCCGAAGGCCATCGTCTTCTACATGGCTTTCTTTCCGCTGTTCGTTGACCCGACGCGCCACCAGGGGCTGTGGACCTTTGGGGCCATGGCCATCACCATCGCGGCGCTCACGTTCGCCTACGGCACGATCATGGTCGCCCTGACCCGGGCATTCGCCAATCGCCTGCGTGCCAGCCCGCGCCTGCGCTCATTGCTCGAGAAGGCGGCCGGCGTGTGCCTGATCGGCTTCAGCATCAAACTCGCGGTGGGTCGCTGACCGCATCGACACGGGCCCAGTGGAGGGGCTGGCAAATCAGATGGCCAAGATTTTTTGTGTCGCAAACCAGAAGGGCGGGGTGGGCAAGACGACCACGACGGTCAATCTTGCCGCCGGCCTGGCCAAGGTGGGCCAGCGGGTCCTTCTGGTGGACCTGGATCCCCAGGGAAATGCCACGATGGGGTCAGGCATCGACAAGCGCAAGCTCGATGCCACCGTGTACGACGTCCTGCTTGAGGCCGTACCCGTGGCGGAGGCCCGCGTGCGCGCAGAAGCCTGCGGCTACGACGTGCTCGGCGCCAACCGTGAATTAGCGGGCGCCGAGGTCGAACTCGTCGACCTGGATCGGCGCGAAAAGCGCCTGCGCGAGGCCTTGGCAGCCGTGAAGGAGGCCTACGATTTCGTGCTGATCGACTGCCCGCCCTCGCTCTCATTGCTGACGCTCAATGGCCTGTGTGCCGCGCACGGCGTCGTGGTGCCCATGCAGTGCGAGTACTTCGCGCTCGAGGGCCTGTCCGATCTGGTGAACACCATCAAGCAGGTGCACGCCAACCTGAATCCCGACCTGAAAGTCATCGGCTTGTTGCGGGTGATGTTTGATCCGCGCATCACGCTGCAGCAGCAGGTGAGCGAGCAACTGAAGGCGCATTTCGGGGACAAGGTCTTCAATGCAGTCATCCCGCGGAACGTGCGCTTGGCTGAGGCGCCCAGTTATGGCCTGCCGGGAGTTGTGTTCGACCCGTCCGCTCGTGGCAGCCAGGCCTATCTGGAGTTTTCCCGCGAGATGGTCGACCGGGTTCGCCGTGTCGGGTGAAGCTGCCTTGTTTCACGTGAAACCAGCGCGCAGCCCCATTCATGCCGCGCTTTCTTTCTCCGCTCCCTGAGGGCCTCTGAGGAAACATCATGGTCACCAAGAAACCCAAAGGACTCGGCCGCGGCCTTGAGGCGCTCCTCGGTCCACGCGCCGCCGAGCCTGCCGCCGAATCCGGGGCATCGGGCCACCCAGGCCAGCCCGCTTCACTCATGCTCACGGACATGGTGCCGGGCATGTACCAGCCACGCACCCGCATGGATGAGGGTGCCCTGTACGAACTCGCTGAAAGCATCAAGTCGCAGGGCATCATGCAGCCCATCCTCGTACGTCAAGTCGGCAAAGGCGAGCATGCCGGCAAGTACGAAATCATTGCCGGCGAGCGCCGCTTCCGCGCAGCGCGCCTGGCGGGCCTGGACAGCGTTCCTGTGCTGGTTCGCAATGTGCCGGATGACGCGGCGGCCGCGATGGCGCTCATCGAGAACATCCAGCGGGAAGACCTCAACCCGCTGGAAGAAGCCCAGGGCCTGCAACGCCTGGTCCGTGAGTTCGGACTCACCCACGAACAGGCGGCCCAGGCGGTCGGGCGGTCACGCAGCGCCGCATCCAACCTGCTGCGCCTTCTAAACCTGGCCGAGCCGGTCCAGACCATGCTCATGGCCGGAGACCTCGACATGGGCCATGCCCGTGCCTTGCTGGCGCTTGAACGCGCTGCCCAGATCACCGCTGCCAACCAGATCGCCGCACGCAAGCTGTCGGTGCGCGAGGCCGAAGGCCTTGTCAAGAAGATCGGTGCGGAGTTCAACCTGGTCCAGCCGCGCCCGCCCAAGGAAAAGTCACGGGACCTGCGGCGCGTGGAGGAGGAACTGTCCGACCTGCTCACCGCCGCGGTCGAGGTGCGGGTGAAAAAGCGCATCAAGCGCCATGGTCGCGTCGAGGAGCTCGGCGAATTGGCGATCCAGTTCGGATCGCTCGAAGAGCTCAATGGCCTGATTGATCGCCTGCGCGGCTCCTGAGCATCAGGAGCCGGGTTCTCGCACGAGCGGAGATCTCAAGGCAGCGGCGAACTCGGCGTGCGAAATCTGGGTGAGGCGCTTTCTTTGCGTTTGAGGGCGCGACGGCCCGAAGGGCACCGAAACACGGCGCGGCTTGGAGCCACGATCGAGAGTCACCGGGGACGACGGCGACGACGAGGACGACGAGGACGACCCTGAATCGAGCGATTCCCGCAGCGCCGCAGTCGCCGCCAGAGACATCGCCGAAAGCCCGGCACGCGACCCGCTTTCAGTATCAGCCGAGGCAGACGCCCCGCTCGTGAGTGCCGACGGGTGAGGTTGGACTGCTTTTCGCGTCTTGTTCATCGGTTCACCGGTGCTCAGGCGGTCACGCACGACCGGTCCGGGGCTCGCCGAGGACTCTGGCGGAGTCCTCTCCTGCTCACCCCGGAGATTTCCGCGCAACCGTGACAAGTCCACTGCGGATGCCATAGTGGGAACCAGAACGATCGCGGCGTCAGGGCTTGTCAGTTGCTCGAGCGTGAAGCCCCAGACCAATTTGCCGTCACTCGTGCGGCCTTGTACCGGAAGTGCGCCCCACCCGGGGCCTCCCAGGTACACCGGAGGGCTTGGAAACGCGGGGATGTCCATAGCGGCTTCTCCAGAGATGCGCCGCATGGGCGGCAAAATGCCGACCTTAAAAGGGCAGGACTTCTGAAGTAAGCGTTAATGCTGACAGAGTGCGATCACCCCACCTTGAAGATCTTCCCCGGATTCATGATGTTCTTCGGGTCCAGGGCCCGCTTGAGCGTGCGCATCATCTCCACGGCGCCTGCGCCGGCTTCGTCGACCAGGAACCCCATCTTGTGCAGCCCCACGCCGTGCTCCCCGGTGCAGGTGCCGCCCATGGCCAGGGCACGCGCCACGAGCGTGTGATTGAGGGCCTCGGAGACCTGGCGCTCTTTCGGGTTGTCCGGATCGATCAGGTAGCCGAAGTGGAAGTTGCCGTCGCCGACGTGCCCGACCAGGAAATAGGGAATGCCACTGGCGTCCGCCTCGGCCACCGAATCGAGCAGGCAGTCGGCCAGTCGG
>DAIMZU010000162.1:0-6178 GCA_036733845.1 Ramlibacter sp. | reverse complement strand
TTGCCGCTCTTCGGCGTGATCGTGCTGCGGTCGGCGCTGCGCGAGGCACTGGAACAAGCCGGCCACGGTTGGTGGGCAGCGCTGTGGCTGAGCGTATTCTGGATGGTGACCTTCATCCTCGTGGCACAGTGGCTTGTGCGCCGCATTCCACCAACCCGCGGGTGGCTGCAGGACTATCGTCAAGCCGGCCGCGACATCTGGCGTGACCGGCTCGCACGCTGGTTCGGGATCCGCTTGCGGGATTGATCGAGTTCTGAAAACCGACGTGGCTGGCAAGCGCCAGCGATGCCTCGCCAAGGTCGTAGTGGCTCTTGACGCTCGGCACGTGCACGGGGCATGAGGAGCCTGCGACTCTAGGCCGCGTAGAGAGACCGCTCTTCGTCTGCCAAATGGCCGACGGGCCCGCGATGGCTTTGTCGGCGCGCCCGTCCACGCGCGCCTTCTCCCGTGGCCTGACCCGTAGGCCACGTCCTACACGCGAATGTCGTGTCGAAATCTAGAATCGTTTGCTTTTCTTCTGTCCACCCGTCATGCCGCAAGAAAACGAAATCCGAGCAGTCGTTGAGCTCCTGCACACCAAAGAACAGCAGATCGTCAGTGAATGGCTGGCAGAAGCGGGAGGCTCGCGCACGACCGACTCGGCGCGCCTCGCCATGCAACAGGAGGCGACAGAGATCGTACGCGGGGTGCGCACCGCGCTCGAGGCCGGCGGCGTTCCGGACCGGTTCGACGCCGCGGCCTGGACCCCGGTGCGGCACACGCTGGAAGGCTTGTCCCGTTCACGGGCTGCGCAGGGGCAGAGCGCAGCCGACACGAGCGTCTTCGTCCTGGCGTTCAAGCGTCCCATGTTCACCGGCCTGCAGCGCGACCTGCGGGAGCCGCAGGCGATGCTCCAGGCGATGTGGCAGATCTCCGTGCTGGTCGACAGGATGGCCCAGCTGACCGTTTCGACCTACCAGCAGACCCGCGAGGAGATCATCCAGCGCCAGCAGCAGGACCTGCTGGAGTTGTCCACGCCCGTGATCAAGCTCTGGGAGGGCGTGCTGGCCGTGCCGATGATCGGCACGCTGGACTCCAGCCGCACCCAGGTGGTGATGGAAACGCTGCTGCAACGCATCGTCGAGACCGGGGCCACGCTGGCCATCATCGACATTACCGGCGTGCCCACGGTGGATACGCTGGTCGCGCAGCACCTGCTGAAGACGGTCAGCGCCATCCGCCTGATGGGCGCCGAATGCATCATCAGCGGCATCCGCCCGCAGATCGCCCAAACGATCGTGCACCTCGGAATCGATCTCCAGGGTATCGCGTCAAAGGCGAGCCTGGCCGATGCCCTGGCCCTTGCCCTGCACCAGCGCGGCTACGCCGTCACCCGGATCACCTGACGTATGTACCGTATTCCCATCCTGCAGATGGGCCAGACGCTGCTGGTCACCATCCAGGTCGACATGCAGGACCAGATGGCACTTGCGCTTCAGGACGACCTGGCCAACAAGATCGCCTCCAGCGGCGCCAAGGGGGTGCTGATCGACATCAGCGCGCTGGAGATCGTCGACTCCTTCGTCGGACGGATGCTGGCAGGCATCTCCGGCATCTCGCGCATCCTGGACGCCACCACCGTCGTGGTCGGCATGCAGCCGGCCGTCGCTATTACGCTCGTCGAACTGGGCCTGTCGCTGGAAGGCGTACGCACGGCCCTGAACGTCGAGCGTGGAATGGAACTGCTCGCGCATGTGCGCGCCGGGGGCGCCGGTGTACGCTGAATCGCTGGAGGGGCTGCTGCCCCTGCGTTCCGAGGAGGACATCGTGGCCACCCGCCAGAAGGTCCGCCTGCTCACCCAGCAGCTGAAGTTCTCGTTGGTGGACCAGACCAAAATGATCACCGCCGCGAGCGAACTTTCGCGCAACACGCTCGTGCACGGCGGCGGAGGGCAAATGCGATGGCAACTGGTGGAGGAAGGCCTCAGGCGCGGCTTGCGTCTTTGCTTCGAGGACCAAGGCCCCGGCATCGCCGACCTCCATCTGGCGATGACCGACGGATGGACCTCCGGGAGCGGAATGGGCCTGGGCCTGCCAGGCAGCAAGCGCCTGGTTCAGGAGTTCGACGTCCAATCCAGCCCGGGTCGGGGCACCCGTGTGAGCATCACCCGATGGAAGTGATCACCGCCACGCTCCACATCCAAGTGCCGGTCGGCGATCCCAGCCGCATCGGAGAGGCGCGCCGGCACGCCGCGCAGCTGGCGCAAGACTGTGGCTTCGACGAGGTCGATGCGGGACGGCTCGCGCTGGTAGTTACCGAACTCGGAACGAATCTCATGCGGCATGCGCGCGAGGGCCGCTTGCTGCTGTCGGCGCGGCCGCAGCGGCGCGAGGTCGAGGTGCTGTCGGTCGACCGCGGACCCGGCATCCCGGACGTCAGGCGCAGCCTGGATGACGGTTTCTCCACGGGCAGCACGCCGGGCACTGGCCTTGGGGCGGTGCGGCGCCTCTCCCAGGTGTTCGAAGTCCATTCGCAGGTGCCTTCGGGCACCGTGGTCCTCGCCCGCGTGCGGGCCGCAGGGGCCGTGTCCGATGAGGCCAGCCATGCGCTCTGCGCCGGCGCCGTGTCGGTCGCCGCGCCCGGC
This sequence comes from Ramlibacter sp., assembly GCA_036733845.1. Classification (GTDB taxonomy): domain Bacteria; phylum Pseudomonadota; class Gammaproteobacteria; order Burkholderiales; family Burkholderiaceae_C; genus Ramlibacter. The sequence goes on along the minus strand of DAIMZU010000162.1, from coordinate 3,554 downwards.
GAGCGTGTTTGCGGCGATGGCTGGGCCATCGCGCTCGATGGCGACAACGCCGGCATACTGGTCGTCGATGGCCTCGGCCACGGGCCCGACGCCGCCGAAGCCGCGCAGGCAGCGGTCGACGTGTTCTGCGACGACCCGACAGCCGGACCGCGACGCCTGCTCGAGCGCACCCATGCGCGTTTGCGCTCAACCCGCGGCGCGGCACTGATGGCCCTGCGGGCAGATGCCGCAGGCACGGTACGAAGTTGCGGCGCGGGCAACATCATCGCCCGCCTGGTCTCCGGCACCACCGACAAGACCGTGCTGACCCAGAACGGCACGGTGGGCCTGACCATCCGCACGCCGGAAGAGACGACGGCCGACTGGCCACCGCACGCGCTGGTCGTGGTCTGCAGCGACGGCATCGAGACCCGCTGGAAGCCAGAACTGCTGCGCCCTGTCCTGCAGCATGACCCGGTCATCGCCGCAGCTGTCATCCTGCGCGATCATTGCCGTGGACGCGACGATGCCACCGTGGCCGTGCTGCGCCGCAGGGGCTGAGACGATGGAAACCCCCTCTTCCCCTGATCGGTTGCAGACGGAACTGCTCGCTGCGCGCCAGGAGGCACAGTCGCTGCGCAGCGAGCTGGAGGAGACCAACCGCGGAGTTCTGGCGCTGTATGCCGAACTCGACTCGCAGGCCGAGCAGTTGCGGGAGGCAACGGAGCTCAAGAGCCGCTTCCTGGCGTACATGAGCCATGAGTTCCGCACCCCGATCAGCGCCATCCGCAGCATCGCGCGGCTGCTCGCCGACCGAGTCGATGGCCCCCTCACCGAGGAGCAGGACAGGCAGGTGCGCTTCATCCAGTCCACCGCGGCCGAGTTCGCCGAGATGGTGGACGACCTGCTCGACCTGGCCAAGGTGGAAGCAGGCCGCGTGGAGATTTCGCCGGCTTGGTTCGAGATGGTCGACCTGTTTTCGGCCCTGCGCGGCATGTTCAAGCCGATCCTGACCAACGCCGATCTCCACCTGGTGTTCGAGGAGCCGAAGGACATGCCCCGGCTCTACACCGACAACCGCAAGGTCTCGCATATCCTGCGGAACTTCATTTCCAACGCGCTGAAGTTCACGCCGCGCGGCGAAGTGCGCGTCGGCGCGCGATGTGATGGCGAAATGGCCACGTTCACCGTCGCGGACACGGGGATCGGCATCCCGCCTGAGTTCCACGCGGCCATCTTCGAGGATTTCGCGCAGGTGCAGTCGCCGCTGCAGAAGCGCCTGCGCGGCACTGGCCTGGGGCTGGCGCTCTCCAGGAAGCTGGCCGTGCTGCTGGGGGGCAGCGTGGGCGTCTGCAGTGAACCCGGCAAGGGCTCCACCTTCTCGTTGACCCTGCCGCTACGACTTCCATCCGCGGGCGAAGCGCCGGCCGAACCGCCAATCGATGGATAACCAACCGGCCATCCAGGCAACGATCAACCGGGACCAGCACACGGTTCTGGTGGTCGACGACAACCCCGCCACGCGGTACTCCACGGCGCGGGTCTTACGAGCCGCAGGGTTCCGAACCGCCGAGGCAGCCACGGGCGGCGACGCCCTCGCCCAGTGCGCGTCAGGCGGGATCTCAGCCGTCGTTCTCGACGTCCACCTGCCTGACATGGACGGCTTCGAGGTCTGCCGCGCGCTGCGTTCCGAGGCGGTCACCCGGCTGGTGCCGATTGTCCACCTCTCGGCCGCCTACGTCCGCAACGAGCACCACGTTGCGGGCCTGAACGCGGGGGCAGACGGCTACATGGTCCACCCCGTGGAGCCGGCGGTGCTGGTGGCCACGCTGCAGGCGCTGATCCGCGCCCGCACTGCGGAAGACGAGCTACGCCGCAGCGAAGCTCGGCTGCGAACGATCTTCGACCTGGCGCAAAGTGGCATTGCCACGCTGGACGGAGACGCTCGCGTCACCGACGCCAACCCGGAGATGCTGCGGATGCTTGGCGTGGCGCGCGAGCAGGTCATCGGCCGGGCGCTGCTGGACCTCGTGCCGGCGGCGGAACGGCCAGACGCGCAGCTGGCCCTGGAAGGACGGGGGGAGCGGCCGTGGCGCGGCGAGTTTCCGCTGCTGCGCGACGATGGCCTCCGGGTGCACCTGCAGTGGACCCTGTCGCAACCCGTGGGCGGGGTGCGCATCGCGACCGCGACCGATGTGTCCCAGCAGCACGACCTGCAGGAGCGACGCCGCGAGGTGCTGGAGCGCGAGCGGGCAGCGCGCGCACAGGCCGAACGCCACAGCCGCACCAAGGACGACTTCATCGCCATACTCTCACACGAACTGCGCACGCCCCTGAACGCCATCATCGGCTGGGTGCACATTCTCAAGCGGCGGGGCACCACCCCCGAGGCCATGAAGGGGCTGGAAGCGATCGAGCGCAACGTCAATACGCAGGCCCGGATCATCAGCGACATCCTGGACGTCTCCCGCATCAACTCAGGCAAGCTGCAGCTGGAGCGGCAATGGGTCGACCCTGCCGAGTTGGTGCGCACCTCGCTGGCCGCCTTGTCGGGGGCGCTCAATGAGAAACAGATCACGGTGGCGACGGACACCCAGGGCGCCGATGTGCCGGTATTCCTGGATCCTGCGCGCTACCAGCAGATCGTCTGGAACCTGATGACCAACGCGATCAGGTTTTCCCACGTCGGTGGCCGCGTGGAGGTCACGCTGGCGCGCGACGGCCATCAACTGCGGCTTGACGTCCGCGACCACGGCGTGGGACTTAAACCGGACTTCATCCCGCACCTGTTCGACCGCTTTACCCAGAGCGACTCGCCCGGCAGCCGGCGACATGGCGGCCTCGGCCTGGGGCTGTCAATAGTCAAGCATCTCGTCGAGCTGCACGGCGGCCGCGTGGAAGCGCATAGCGAGGGCGTTGGCCAGGGCACGCTCATGCGCGTGGTGCTTGCTACGGTTCAGGGGCAGCCCGAGATCCCGGCGGCCTTGGAGGTGGATGCGGCTGATGAAGATCGGGAGGCCGAGGCGGCCTCGCTGCAGGGCGTGGACGTCCTGGTCGTCGAGGACGACCAAGAGGCAGGCGAGATGATGCGGGTCGTCCTCTCTGATCGGGGCGCGCACGTGCGACTCGCGCTGGACTGCGACAGTGCGGTGGCGCAGCTGCGCGAGCGGCGTCCCAGCGTGGTGGTCAGCGACATCGGCCTGCCAGGCCGCGATGGCCATGAACTCGCCCGCGAGGTGCGGCAGCAAGAGGCCGGAGGCCGCGACCACCTGCCCATGATTGCATTGACGGCCTTCGCACGGTCCGAGGACCAGAGCAAGTCGTTGGACGCTGGCTTCGACCTGCACCTAGCCAAGCCACTCCGGCCATACGTATTGCTGACGGCCATCCGAGAGCTGCTTTCGCGTCACCGCTCTCCATGAGTGCACGCCGTTGCCTTTACGCTCGCGCTGAATCCACTTGCACCGGCGGTCCCGCCGATTTGCAGCATTTGACCTGCCGCGTCTGAATGTCGGCTACTGGCCGAGGCTGTGTGAAAACCCCGTGAGCTCGTAGACTCCAGCAACTCGTAGCGG
>DAIMZU010000161.1:0-6191 GCA_036733845.1 Ramlibacter sp. | reverse complement strand
CGAGGTCGCCCGCTGCGAGGCCTTAGAGAAAGAGGCGCCGCCGGCGGCGCCTGCAAGGTCGTGATCGCCGGCCGGGCGGGCGCCGGCGGTGGCGCCGTCAGCTGCGGCGTCGCGGGCGGCGGCGGCGGAGCTTCGGGCGCCAGCACGCGCGTGAACATCGCCTCGGGCATGCGCCGCAAGGCGGACGGCGAGGCGGTGTGCTGCGCCACCCACCGCAGCACCAGCAGGTGCAGCGCCAGCACCAGCAGGATCACCGCCAGCAGCGGCATCCGGCCGGGCCTTCGTGGCGAGGGGCGGGTCAGCCCGCCGGTGCGAGCCATGTCTGCGCCAGCGCGGCATCTCGCAGCGCCAGTCGCCAGCAGGTGACGCTGGGCGGCAGGCTGACGTCCAGCCGCAGCATGCGCCGGTCACGCGCGACGATCGCGACGAAGCGCCGGTGGTTGCCGAGGTACAGCGGCAGTTCGTCGATCTTCTTGATGCGCCACGCTGTGCCGGCCACCTCGATGCCCAGGAACTCGTCGTTGGCAGCCATGCCCGCCTGCTCGGCCGGTCCGCCGCGCAGGACGGTCTTGACCTGCAGCATCCCGCCCGCGTCGCTCGCCCGCAGGCCCAGCCGCTGCTGCCAGGGGGCGGCGTCGTGGTGCACGTCGACGCCCCGGCTCGCCAGCAGGTCCTGCAGGGGCAGGTCGCGCGTGCCATGCACCCAGGCGGCGATTTCTCGGGAAAAGCTGCGCCCGCCGAGTTCGCGCAGTACCGTGGCGAAGTCCGATTCGGTCATGGCACCGGCCTTGCAGCGCACCCACAGCGCGCGCATGACCTCGTCCAGGTCCGTGCGGCCATCGCGGCGAAGCGACAGGTCGAAGCACAGCGCCACCAGCGCACCCTTGGTGTAGTAGCTGATCGTGGCGTTGGGCGTGTTCTCGTCCTGCCGGTAGTACTTGACCCAGGCATCGAAGCTGGCCTGCGCCACCGACTGCACCTCGCGCCCGGGCGCCTGCAGCACCAGATTGATGGTCTTGGTCAGCAGCTTGAGGTAGGTGGCGTCGTCGATGAGCCCGGCGCGGCGCAGCAGCAGGTCGTCGTAGTAGCTGGTGAAGCCCTCGAAGAACCACAGCAGCTGCGTGTAGTTTTCGCCCTGGTAGTTGTAGCGTGCAAACTCCGAGGGGCGCAACTGCTTGACGTTCCAGGTGTGGAAGTACTCGTGGCTGATCAGCCCCAGCAGGGTGGTGTAGCCCTCGGTGGCGTGGGCCTCGCCCTGGCGCGGCAGGTCGCGCCGTGAACAGATCAGGGCGGTGGAGTTGCGGTGCTCCAGTCCCCCGTAGCCGTCGTCCACGACATTGAGCATGAACACATAGCTCTTGTGCGGCGGGTGCTTGCGCCCGTGCCAGAAGCGGATCTGCGCCTCGCAGATGCGCTGCGTGTCGGCCAGCAGGCGCGCGCCGTCAAAGGATTCCGTCGCGCCCGCCACCACGAAGCGGTGGGGCACCCCATGGGCCTTGAACTCGGCGCTCCAGAAGCGGCCCATCTCCACGGGGCAGTCGACAAGCTCGTCGTAGTTGGCCGCGAGGTAGGTGCCGAAACCGCGCCGCGTGGGCTTGAGGGGCGCGAGCCCGGTGGCCGCCTCCCACTGGGCCTCGGGGGCGACGATCTCCAGGGTGTGCGGCTGCGCCTCCTGGCCGTGCACCCGCAGCAGCAGGCTGGTGCCGTTGAAGAATCCCCGGTGCGCATCGAGCCACGCGGTGCGCACGGAGTTGTCGAAGGCATACACCTCCCAGTCCAGGTGCAGCGGCTGGCTGGCCGCGCAGTCCGCCTGCCAGCTGGCCTTGTCCAGTTGCTGCAGCGGCACGGGCTTGCCATCCTGCCGGGCGGACAGCCGCTGCAGGTTCTTCGTGAACTCCCGCACCAGGTAGCTGCCGGGGATCCAGGCGGGAAGCGACAGCCGTTGCCCGACCGCCGGGTTCTCGATCACGAGGCTGACGCGGAACAGATGGGCGTTCAGGTCCGCGGCTTCGACGCGGTAGTGGATCGCGGCGCCGCCGGAGGCGCTGGCCGTGCTCACTTGGCTTCGGAAAGCTGCTTCTCGACCTGCGCGACGGGCACCGCGCCCGGCACCCGCGTTCCGTCCGCGAAGATGGTCGTTGGGGTACCGTTGATGCGGTGCCGGCGCCCGAACTCGACATTGCGGGCCAGGGCGCTGGAGTCGCAGGAGGCCTCGGCGGGCAGCTGGTCACGCACCATCCAGTCGGTCCAGGCCTTGGCCTTGTCCTTGGCGCACCAGATGTTGCGCGACTTCTCGGCGCTGTCGTTGCCCAGGATGGGGTAGAGGAACATGTAGATCGTGACGTTGTCCAGCTTCTGGATGTCGCGCTCGAAGCGCTTGCAGAAGCCGCAGTTCGGATCCTGGAAGATCGCCATCTTGCGTTCGCCCTTGCCGCGCACGATGGTGAAGGCGTCCTTGAGCGGCAGGGTGTCGAAGCTGACTGCCGAGAGCTTCTCGATGCGTTCCTCGGTCAGGTTGCGCCGCGCCTTGGTGTCGATCAGCTGTCCGTGCAGGATGTAGTTGCCCTGGGCATCGGTGTAGAAGATGTCGTTGCCGACCCGCACTTCCCAGATGCCTTGCATGGGCGAGCGGGTGATCTCGTCGATCTTGCCGATCTGCGGAAGGCGCTCCGTGAGGTTCTTGCGGATCGTGCCCTCGGCCTGCTGCGCCTGCGCGCCGCCGGCCAGGCCGCAGGCCAGCATGGCGGCCAGGAGTACGCGCTGGAGAAAGTTCATGGAAAGGGTTCCTTGGGGTGTCGTGAGGGAAGTGGGCGTGGCGCTCAGAGCCGGCCGGCGGCCTGGCGCGCGACCCAGGACTTGACCGGTCCGCTGCGCTCGAAGCCCCGCATGCCCCAGTTGCGCAGCCAGCCGGCAATGCGCGACTCGTGGGCGAACAGCTGCTGAAGGCCGTCGGTGGCCAGCTGCATCGTGACCACCTGGGCCTTGCGGGAGCGCTCGTAGCGCCGCAGCAGGCGCACATCGCCGAGGCCGCGCCAGTATTCTCGATCGTGCAGCACCCGGGCGAGTTCCCGGGCGTCGGCGAGGCCGAGGTTCAGTCCCTGCCCGGCCAGCGGATGCACCGTATGGGCGGCGTCGCCAGCCAGCACCCAGCCCGGGCCGCACCAGCGGTCGGCCTTGGCCAGTTGCAGCGGCCAGCGTGCACGCTCGCTGGCGAGCCGCAGCCCGCCGAGCACACCGTGGCTCGCGTCCGTCAACCGGCGCTCGAACTCGGCGGCAGGCAAGGCCAGCAGCCCATCGGCGCGGTCCTGGCCCACCGACCACACCAGCGCCAGCGTGTGCCCGTCCGCGCCGCCGACCGGCAGCAGTGCGAGGATGTCGCCGTCGATGAACCACTGCCGCGCCACCGACTCGTGCGGCTGCTCGGCCTCCAGCCGGGCCGCGATGGCATGCTGCGGATAGCGGGCCACGTCGTACTGCACGCCGTACTCGGCGCGGGTGGCGCTGGCCTTGCCTTCGCACACGATGGTGAGCGCCGCGGGCCGCGGCTCGGACAGGCGCTCGACGTGGGGCTGGAAGTCCAGGGCTGAACCCAGCCGCGTGAGAAGCGCCTCCGCCGTGCAGATCCAGGCCAGGGCCTCGGCGCCCTGCTGTTGGGCGCGGAACTGCACGAGCCCGCCTTCGTCGCCATGCACGTCCATGCGAAGCACCGGCGTCACGTCGTGGCCTTCGGGCCAGGCGCGCAGCTGCGACAGCAGGTCGCGGGAGGCGGCGTTGAGCGCGTAGGCGCGCACGTCGTGGGCGCCAGGCGGCTGCGCCATGTCGACCAGGCCGACCCGCAGGCGGTCACGCGCCAGCAACAAGGCGAGCGTCCTGCCCACCACGCCGGCGCCACGGATACACACGTCAAGAGGCGCTGCCATGGCGTCATTGTAGGAGCCGGGCACAATCCCCCAGGAAACGCATCGATACAAGGAAATCGTCCCATGGCTTCTCCCGACGCCGCGCCGGCCGACCTGCGCGCACGCATCGCCCGCCTGTTCGTCTACCCCGTCAAGTCCTGCGGAGGCGTCGAACTGCAGGAGGCCCTGCTGACGGAAGCGGGCCTCGACCTCGACCGCGCCTGGATGGTCGTGGACCCGGAGGGCGAGTTCGTCACCCAGCGCGAGCTGCCGCGCATGGCGCTGGTCAAGGTCCAGCTCAAGCACCACGAGGTGGTGCTGCGCGCGCCGGGCATGCTCGCGCTCCACCTGCAGGTCGACACCGTCGAGGCGCCCATGAAGGTGCGGGTCTGGGACGACGTGGTGCCCGCCTATGACATGGGCGCGGTGGCCGCTCAATGGTTCAGTGACTTTCTGGGGCGGCGCCTGCGCCTGGTGCGATTCAACCCCGAGCACCGGCGGCTGTCCAGCCCGCGCTGGACCCAGGGCGTCGAGGCTCCGAACGCGTTCAGCGACGGGTTCCCGCTGCTGGTGATCTCCGAAGCCTCGCTCGCTGGCCTGAACGAACGCCTTTCGGCCCAGGGGCACGCCCCGGTCGGCATGGAGCGCTTCCGTCCGAACATCGTGCTGGGCGGCCTCGAGGCGCATGACGAAGATCGGCTCGACCGGCTCGAACTGCCGGGCGACATCCCCGTGGTGCTGCAGGCGGCCAAGCCCTGCCCGCGCTGCGGCATCCCCGACATCGACCCCGCCACGGCGGCGGTGGACCCGGTCGTGGGCGACGTGCTGCAGTCCTACCGCCAGAATCCCCTGCTGGACGGCGCCGTCACTTTCGGAATGAACGCGATCGTCCGGCAGGGCGACGGCGCTGTGCTGCGGGTCGGCCAGGAGCTCTCGGGCAGTTTCCGGTTCCGCTGAGCGCCGGGCCGGACGGCGGTTCTGGCCGACAGCCGGCGCCGGCGGACCGGTGTCCAATCGCCGCATGACTCCCCGTCCCTCCTCGCGTCCGCGCGTCCTCATCATCGGCTGTGGTTTCGGCGGGCTCGAAGCCGCCCGCGCGCTGCGGCGCGCGAGCGTGGACATCACGGTCGTGGACCGAACCAATCACCACCTGTTCCAGCCGCTGCTCTATCAGGTAGCCACCGCAGGGCTGCCCGCGCCGTCGATCGCCGCGCCCATCCGCCACCTGCTGCGCGACCAGGAGAACGTGACCACGCTGCTCGCGGAGGTGGTGGCCGTGGATCCGGCCGAGCGCCGGGTGCGCCTGGCGGACGGTGGCAGCCTTCCGTACGACCATCTCATCGTCGCGGCGGGTTCCACCCACAGCTACTTCGGCAACGACGCCTGGGCGGCGCATGCGCCCGGGCTGAAGACGCTGAAGGATGCGCACGAGATCCGCCGGCGGGTGCTCCTTGCCTTCGAGGCGGCTGAACAGGAGGCCGATGACCCGCAGCGGCGAGCCGCCTGGACGACCTTCGTCGTCGTGGGTGGCGGCCCCACCGGCGTGGAAATGGCCGGGACGCTCGTCGAGATCGCCAGGCGCACGCTGCCAGGGGAATTCCGCCGCATCGACCCTGCCCGCGCACGCGTCGTGCTGGTCGAGGGCGGCCCGCGTCTGCTGCAGGCCTTTCCCGAATCGCTGTCCGCGAGCGCGCAGCGTCAGCTCGAGCGGCTGGGCGTCGAGGTGCGAACCGGCGCCCGCGTGAGCACCATCGACGAGGACGGGCTCGCCTTCACCGCGGGCGACGAGTCCGTGCGCATCGAAAGCCGATGCGTCATCTGGGGCGCAGGGGTCGCTGGTGTTCCCCTCGGGCGCCAGCTGGCCGAGGCCGTGGGCCTGGAGACCGACCGTGCCGGCCGTGTGCCGGTGCTGCCGGACCTGAGCCTCGCGCGTCATCCCGAGATCAGCGTCATTGGCGACCTGGCGCTGGCGCACAGCCATCCTTCGGGCAGCGAGCCCCGACCGGTACCCGGCGTGTCTCCGGCGGCCAAGCAGATGGGCCGGGCGGCCGCTGCGAACGTCCTGCGTCGGTTGAATGGTCGACCGACGGAGCCCTTCCGCTATCGCGACTATGGGAACCTGGCCACCATCGGCCGCAATTCAGCCGTCGTCGACCTGCAGACGCCGCTGGGGCGGCTGCGCTTCAGCCGCAAGCCCGCCTGGCTGTTCTGGCTTTTTGCGCACGTCTATTTCCTGATCGGCTTTCGCAACCGGCTTGTCGTGCTCGTGGACTGGGCCTCGGCGTACTGGGG
>DAIMZU010000160.1:0-6196 GCA_036733845.1 Ramlibacter sp. | reverse complement strand
TCCGGGAGGCGGCCTGCCGCATGCTGGACGGCGGCGTCGTGGAGCAGGCCCGCGCATTGGCGGCCCTCCTGCGCGAGGAAGGAGTTCCGGCATGAGCCCACGATCCCTTGCCCTCGTTCTGCCCTTCGACCCGCAGGAGCAGTCCAGCCATGATCAGGCAATCGCCGAGGCGTCAGCCCTGTGCGAAGCCTCGCGCGCCGCAGTACTCGACGTGCTGCAGCTGGTACCGGCGGCCGGCGCCGTGCCGCCGCGCGGCAACCATCCACGCCTGCGCTGGTGGGAGATCATCCATCCCGGCGCAGCCGCAGCCGACTCGCCCGGGGTCATCGCGAGCCTGGCGGAGCAGGCGCTGCGCACCGAGGCACTCCATCTCGCGGGGCCGCGCCTCGTACTGATCCCGGCGGCACCGCTGGCAGAGGAAGCCGCCGCGCTGCTGGCCAGCGCCTTCGATGGCGCCACCCTGGGCCGATGCAGCCGGGTCGGGCTGGCAGGTGCGGATGCGCAAGGAACGCGGGCCGTCTTCGGTGGCCGGCTCGAGGTGCAAGTGCGCAGCGACGCGGCCCTGTGCTGCGCGACCTGGCGGCCGCAGCCCTGCAGCCCGTCGCTGCATCCGGTCCCGGCCGACGCCGTGAAGACGCTGCGGATCGAGGCCACGCTGCCATCTGCGTGGGATGCAGAGGTACTGCCCAGTGCCGACGAGCAGGCGCGCCTCCAAGGTGCGCGGCTGGTGGTGAGCGGCGGCCGCGGCGTCGGTGGCCCGGAGGGCTTCGAGCTGCTGGGTCGATTGGCCAGCATGCTCGGCGGCGCCCTGGGCGGCAGCCTGCCCGCGGTAGACGCGGGCTGGGTGCCGGTGGCTCGGCAGGTCGGGGTCTCGGGCAAGTTCGTGACCCCGCGGGTCTACTTCGCGGTGGGCATTTCGGGCACTCCGCAGCACCTCTGGGGTGTTTCGACGACGAGCCGGATCATTGCAGTCAACAAGGATCCCGAAGCGCCAATCTTCAAGGTGGCGGACGTGGGAGTGGTCGCAGACTGGCGCGAACTGCTGCCCCTGGTGGCGCAGGCCCTGGAGTGAACGAGGTCCGTACAATGGACGTGGTTCCGTTCACACGCAAGAGGTCTGCCATCGACAAGCTCTGGGCCATGGAGGTCTTTGTCCGCGTTGCCGAATGCGGCAGTTTCTCGCGTGCCGCCGAATCGCTCGACCTCGCTAACGCGACCGTCACCACCTGCGTGCGCAACCTCGAGAAGGAGCTGAATGTCACGCTCATCCATCGCGACACGCGCCGCCTGCGCCTGACCGAAGAGGGACAGGTGTACCTGCCACGTGCCCGCGAACTGCTGCAGTCCATCGCCCAGACCGAGGACGAAGTCCGCAGCCGGCGCGGCGAGCCGCGGGGCTGGCTTCACGTCGAGACGCCGATCTCGCTGGGCCACGCCCTGCTCTGCCCCGCGCTACCCGAGTTCGCCCGCCGGTATCCGGACATCTCCGCGTCGGTGACGCTGACCAACCAGCCGCACCACATGATCGAGCGCGCCACCGACGTGGCCATCCGCATGGACCATGTCGAAGACGCCGATCTGGTCGCACGGCCGATCTACGAAAGCCCCTACATCCTGTGCTGCGCCCCCGGCCTCGCCAGCCAGTTACCGGACCACCCGGGTCAGCTCGATCCCCGGCTCTGCCTGGGCATCCTGCCCGAGGAACGCCACCATCCGGGCCCCTGGTTGTTGCAGAACGACGCGGAGAGGCTGGAAATACGCCCGCAGGGGCCGCTGCACTTCAACAGCAGTGATGCGGTGCTCACGGCAACCGAGGGCGGCGTCGGAGTCGCATGCACGCTGGACATCTTCGCGAATCGGCGTCTCAACGCAGGCACGCTGGTTCGCGTCTATGCTGAGTGGCAGTTGCCGAAAAAGACCTTCTACCTGGTCACCCCCAAGACCCGCGCCAACTCCGTCAAGGTCCGGGCGTTCACCGAGTTCCTGTTCGAGGTGCTCGATTCGGAGCGGCGTCCGAGCGCGCTCACTCCGATTGCGGTGAAGGCGCTGGGGCAGCGTTAGGCTCTGCGCCGCCCTCTCCTCTCTCGCCGCTGCCGCGGCGAGTCCTCAGTTGCCCTTGCCGGCGAACAGCGCATCCAGGTGCTGCTCGAAGACGTGGTATCCGATGCGATCGTACAGTTCCTCGCGCGTCTGCATCTGGTCCAGCACCTGTCGCTGGTGTCCGTCGCGGCGCAGCGCGGCATAGACAGTTTCGGCGGCGCGGTTCATGGCGCGGAATGCCGACAGCGGGTACAGGGCCATCGCCACACGGGCGCTGCGCAACTCCTCCACCGAAAACAGCGGCGTCTTGCCGAACTCGGTGATGTTGGCCAGCAGCGGCGCACCGATCGCGTCAGCAAAATGGCGGTAGGTCTGCAGGTCGTAGGCGGCTTCGGCGAACACCGCATCGGCGCCCGCCTCGAGACAGGCGCGGGCCCGCTCGATGGCCGCGTCGACCCCATCCACCGCGATCGCATCGGTGCGCGCGATGATGAAGAACTGCTCGTCGGTACGGGCGTCCACCGCGGCCTTGACCCGGTCCGCCATCTCCTGCGCTGAAACAATGTCCTTGCCCGGCCGGTGGCCGCAGCGCTTGGCACCGGCCTGGTCTTCGATGTGGCAGCCTGCTGCGCCCGCCTGGACCAGGCTCTTGATCGTGCGTGCGATGTTGAAGGCACTCGGGCCGAAGCCAGTATCCACATCCACAATCAGCGGAACGTCGCACACATGGGTGATGCGGCGCACGTCGATCAGCACGTCCTCCAGCCCAATGATGCCCAGGTCCGGCAGACCCAGCGAGCCGGCCGATACGCCGCCTCCCGAGACATAGATGGCACGAAAGCCTGCGCGCTGCGCCAACAGTGCATGGTTGGCATTGAGGGTGCCGACGATCTGCAGCGGCTTTTCGGCGGCGAGCGCGGCGCGAAAGCGGGCACCGGCGGAGCGGAGGTGGGAGTGGCTCATGGATGTTCGTTCAGGGCAAGCCCGCCGGAGGAATCCGGGGCATGCGCTGGATCGTAGCCGCCAGCCCGGCGGCGCGAATTCGCAAATTCCGAAAAGACCGTTCGCACCCGATGGCTGCCTGTATGCCAACGCAGCTCATAGACTGCCCGCATGAAACCGTTCAACTCCCACCTGCGCCACGACCGCGCGCGTCGCATCCTGCTGGCCCTCAGCTTGGCCGCCACGTTTGCGCCGGGCCTCGCCGCTGCACAGGACTATCCCAGCAAGCCGATCCGGCTCGTGGTGGGGTACCCGCCCGGCGGCTCGAACGACATCGTCGCGCGCATCATCGCCCCCCGCCTCGCCGAGGCGCTGGGCACGTCCGTGGTGGTCGAGAACAAGTCGGGCGTCAACGGTGCACTGGGCGCCGATTTCGTGGCCAAGGCGCAGCCAGATGGCTACACGCTGTTCCTGTCCAGTGCCAGCCCCGTGGTGATCACGCCGCACACAGTGCCCCGGATCCCGTTCAATACGCTGACGGACTTCACACCCATCAACACGGTTGGACTGACACCCGAGGCGATCGCCGTGGCGCCGTCGCTGAATGTGTCCAGCCTCAGAGAGCTGTTGGCGCTCTCCCGCACTCGCCAGGTGTCGCTGGCCTCATCGGGTTCGGGCGGCCTGCCGCACCTGACCATCGAGCTGCTGATCCAGGCGTCCAGGGGCAACATCATCCACGTCCCCTACAAGGGCGCCGGACCTGCGGTGAACGACACGCTGGCGGGACACGTCAACGGCATCGTCATGGACGTTCCGCCGCTGCTGCCCTTCATCCAGGATGGGCGGCTTCGCGCCCTTGCCGTCACCAGCGAGAGGCCGGTCGAGTTCCTGCCGAATGTGCCGACGGCGCAAGTGGAACTGCCCGGCTTCAACGTCACCAACTGGATCGGCGTGTTCGCTCCGGCCAGGACGCCCGCCCCAGTGATCGACAAGCTCAATGCCGCTCTTGTCAGGCTGGTCGCGCGCGAGGACGTGCGAGCGCAGCTGCTCAAGGTCGCCGTGGTGCCCTCGGCCATGGCCAACCCGCAGGCCTTCCAGCAGTTCGTCTCCGGTGAATACAACCGCTGGGGCAAGCTGGTCAAGGACAAGGGCATCGTGGCCGATTGAAGTGCCCGGCCCCGTGCCCGGCGCACAGGCCGCGGCAGCCCTCCACCTTTCCGTGGATTGAGCATGTCACTCGCAAGACGACTGGTGCGCGCCAGCCTGCAACGCCGCGCAGCCCTGCCCGACGCCGTTCGCCACGCCAGCCGCCTGCGCATTGCCGACTCGGTGGGCATCGGCCTGGCCGCCGCGGCCCAGGACGACATTGGCACGCAGATCGTGGCCGCTTTGGCCGAGGGATCGGCCGGCGGCGCCTGCGGCATCCTGGGCCGCTCGCGGCGAGAGGCGCCCGCTGCGGCGGCCTTCGCCAACTCGGCATTGATGCACGTCCTCGATTTCGACGACATCCACGATGCCGCACGCCTGCACCCCACCACGGTCACGCTGGCGGCCGCGCTGGCCGCCGCACAGCTGACGGGCGCTTCGGGCGCCAGCGTCACCGACGCGGTGCTTCTGGGCGATGAGCTGATGTGCCGCCTGGGCGTGGCCTGCTCGCCGACCGGAACGGGGCCCGGCTCCGACTGGTTCCTCACGCAGCTGTTCGGCTACTTCGGCGGCGCGCTGACGGCCGGCCTGGTGCTCGACCTGGACGAAGACACGCTGGTATCGGCCCTGGGCCTGGCGTACATGCAGGCAGCCGGCGGCAAGCAGGCCGGTTTCGGGACCGGGGCGACCGCACGCGCGGTGTACCCGGCCTTTGCGGCGCAGGGCGGTGTGCTGGCTTGCCTGCTCGCGCGTGCAGGCCTGCGCGGCCCCGACGGCGCGTTCGACGGAGTTGCGGGCCTGTTCCCGGTGTACCTGGGTTCTCAGCCCACGGCCGCCCAGCTCGAGCTGCTGCTGGCGGCCGAACCCTGGCATGCCAGCGCCATCGAGCTCAAGCCCTGGCCGAGTTGCCGCCTTTCGCACCCCTACGTTGCCGCGGCGCTGGCCCTCCGCCGGGACAGCGGCAACGTCGATCCGGTGGCAGTCCAGGCCCATGTGAACGCCTCCGCGGCCAAGCTTTGCCGGCCGCTGGCCGAGCGGCAGCGCCCGGCCACCCTGCAGGACGCCAAGTACAGCATCCCATGGATGATCGCGTTCACCCTCGTGCGCGGCCGCGTGGCGCTGGGAGAGCTGGGTCCGGCCTCGCTGGTCGACGAGCAGGTGCTCGCCGTGGCCAGGCGCGTCGAAGTTCTGGAGACGCTCCCCGACCGCCCGGGCCATCCGCCTGCACGCGTCACGCTGCGCGCTGCTGACGGACGCGTGTGGGAAAGCCCTGCCGGCATCGAGCGCGAGGTCGACGGGATGAGCGAGGACGACGTGCGGCGCAAGTTCGACGACTGCCTGGCTTTCGCGGGCCGCACACCGCAGCAGTCCGCAGCGTTGTGGAGCCGGCTGCTGGCGCTGACGGCGGAGCCGGACGTGGACTTCCTGTTCGAAGGTGGGGCGCTCCCCTGAGTCTGTTCACGGCCCGTGAAAAATCAATTCGGCTTTCATGTCTTGGGCGCCCGTGCCGGCCACCCCATGATGACGCCATCCCAAGGACGAAGTAAATGATCGAAGAACAGGAATTCGACGTGGTGGTCGCCGGATGCGGCGTCGCCGGTCTGTCGGCCGCAGTGGCCGCGGCCGAACAAGGTGCGCGCGTGGCGGTGCTCGAGCGCGCCAGCCGCGAAGAGCGGGGCGGGCAGAGCCGATACACCGAGGCTTACCTGCGCATGAAGAGCCTGACCGAGGTGTCGGACGACTTCGAGACGCACCTGGCGGAGAACGGCTCGGGCGCGGTCGACCCCGAACTGGTCGAAGATGCGGCCAGCTCGCAGCCTTCCTCTCTGGCAAGGGCGCTGAGCATCGCCGACCCCAACCTCATCGATCAGTTTGCCGCGCAGGCGGGCGACACCGTCGGCTGGCTGCAGGGCATGGGCGTGCGCTTCGATTTCCTGCCCACGCAGTTCCTCACGAAGTCACAACCGCGCCTGCTGCCCGTCGGAGGCGGCGCCGCGCTGGTCGAGGCGCTGGCCGCGCGCGCCGAGCAACTGGACGTGCAGTTCTTCTACGAAACCACCGCCCTCGG
>DAIMZU010000159.1:0-6210 GCA_036733845.1 Ramlibacter sp. | reverse complement strand
GGCCAGGACCATGCGGTGCACCTCGGAGGGCCCCTCGCCGATCCGCTTGATGCGCAGCTCACGATACCAGCGCTCGAGCGGGAGCTCGCGCGAGACACCCAGGCCGCCCAGGATCTGGATGGCCCGGTCGACCACGCGCCCCGCGGTCTCGGTGGCCGTGACCTTGGCGATCGACGACGCCACCTTGAGGTCGCCGCGGCCCAGGTCGGCGATCCAGGCGGCCTGCCAGGTCAGCAGGCGAGCCGCGCGCAATTCCATTTCGCTGTCGGCGACCATCCACTGGATGGCCTGCTTGTCGGCCAGTCGCGTGCGGAACGTCTCGCGCTCCTTGGCCCAGTCGATGGCGATCTGCAGGGCGGCCTGCGCCACCCCGATGGTGCCCGCGGCGTAGGGGATGCGCCCCTCGATGAGCCACTTCTCGCAAATGGCGAAGCCCTGCCCCTCTTCGCCGAGCCGGTCCTCGATGGGAACCTCGACATCCTTGAACGTGATCTCGTAGGGCGAATAGGAGCGGATGACGGGGATCTCCTTCAGGCTCATGCCGGCAGGATTTCCATTGACGATGAAGGCCGTGATGCCTCCGCGGTCGCCCTGTTCGCCGGTGCGGGCGAACACGATGCCCCAGTCGGCGCCCTTCGCACCGGTGATCCACATCTTGCTGCCGTTGAGCACATAGCGGTCGCCCTGGCGCTGGGCACGAGCACGGATGGACCGGGCCGGGTCGGCGCCGCCGGAGGCCTCGCTGATGGCGAAATAGATTTTCTTGCCCTGCCGCACGCCCGGAACGCCGTAGCGCTCGATCTGGTCTTGCGTGCCCAGCCAGATGGCGTTCGGGGGATCGGCCCCGAAGGCGCCGCAGGCGGGCACATAGGCTCCCATGCGGCACTTGGCGGCCTCCTCGGCCACCACGGCCTGGCCAAGCAGGCTGAGGCCCGCACCGCCGTACTCGACGGGCGAGCGCACGCACCAGAGACCGATTTCACGAGCCTTGTTCTGCAAACGGTCCAGGACGTCTGCGGGCAGTTCGTAGGCATCGTGGGGTAGCCGATCTTCGGCTGGTTTGACTTCAGCGGCCATGAAGCGGCCGACGGTATCCTGGATCTGGCGAAGCTCTTCGGAAAGTTCCCAGCTGTCTGTACTCATGGCGGATGGAGGCGGTTGACGATGGCGATATTCTTTCACGCGGAACTCAGTTCGTAAAGCGGAACCGACTTTGATCCCGAACCCGGTAGCGACTCAACCATGAAGAGAAAGCCGAGCGCCATCCGCACCCCGCGCCATACGCGCCACGGCACACCCGACCGGACGCGGAGTCTGCGGTAGGCTCCTCCACCACCCCTTAACCGTTTCGGTTGACGGAATAGATTCCGGATTCTAGACTGCGACGCATGGCAAGCGAGAACTATCACGTGCACGGCGCCACTGCCGTCATCACCCTGAACAACCCCCCCGTCAATGCGATGGGCCATGCTGTCCGCCAGGAGCTGGCCGCCCACCTCTCGTCGGCCTGGGCCGATCCCGCGGTACGGGCCATCGTCATCATCGGCGCCGGCAAGCTGTTCTGCGGCGGCGCCGATGTGAAAGCGTTCAACACGCCGGCCTCGCGGGCCGAGCCCAGCTCCCGCACGATCCTGCGGCAGATCGAGGAGTCGAGTCGACCGGTGATTGCCGCGATTCACGGCAGCGCCCTGGGCCTCGGGCTCGAGTTCGCCATGGGATGCCACTGGCGCATCGCCCACAAGGGCGCCCGGCTGGGCCTGCCCGAGGTCAAGCTGGGCCTGCTGCCTGGTGGGGGAGGTACGCAGCGCCTGCCGCGGCTGGTCGGCGTCGAGGCGGCCCTGCGCATGATCGTTTCGGGCGATCCCGTCTCTGCGGACGAAGCACTGGCCATGCACCTGGTGGATGAAGTTGCCGTCGGCGAGTTGTTGCCTGCGGCACTCGCCTTCGCCGAACGCGTGGTGCAACGGGGTGAACTTCCCGTGGCATCGCGCAGGCGCGTGGCGCCGCCCGCCGAGCCCGGCTGGTTCGAGGCGCAACGCGTCAGGATCTCCGCCGAGCGGCGCGGCCAGCCAGCACCGATGGAGTGCCTGGCCTGCATCGAAGCCGCGGTGACCCTGCCCTTCGACGAAGGCATGAAGTTCGAGCGGGAACGCTTTGACGTCCTCGTGAACGGGACCGAGTCCAAGGCCCTGCGCCACCTGTTCCTGGCAGAGCGCGCCGCAGCGCGTCTGCCAGGCATTCCTTCCGATCTTGCGCCAGTCGAGATCGGGCGCGTGGCGGTCATCGGGGCCGGCACGATGGGCGGGGGCATCGCGATGAGCTTTGCGAACGCCGGGATCCCGGTCACGCTGCTCGAATCGCGACAGGAAGCCCTCGACCGCGGCCTGTCCACAATCCGAAAGAATTACGCCGGCACGGTCGCCAAGGGCAAGCTCGCGCAGGCCGAGGCCGACGCACGGATCGCCCGCATCGAGCCCACCCTCGACTTTGCGCAGATTGCCGGCGCCGACCTCGTCATCGAGGCGGTGTTCGAGGACATGGCGGTCAAGCAGGAACTGTTCCGCAAGCTCGACGCCACCTGCAAGGCCGGCGCCGTCCTGGCGACGAACACCTCCCGGCTCGACGTGAACGAGATCGCCGCCTGCACCTCGCGGCCGGATGCCGTGATCGGCCTGCACTTTTTCAGCCCGGCCCATGTGATGCGCCTGGTGGAGGTCGTCCGCGGCAAGGCCACTTCGCCGCAGGTGATCGTCACGTCCATGGCGGTGGTTCGCAAGATCGGCAAGCTGCCGGTGCTGGTCGGTGTGTGCGACGGATTCGTCGGCAACCGGATGATGGGGCAATACGCACGCGAAGCCGAGTTCCTGCTCGAGGAAGGCGCCACGCCGCAGCAGGTCGATGCCGCCTTGAAGAAGTTCGGCCTGGCGATGGGGCGTTTTGCCATGTCGGACCTCGCCGGCCTGGACATCAGCTGGGCCAGCCGAAAGCGGCAGGCGGCCACCCGCCCGGCGCACCTGCGCTACGCCAGGGTCGCCGACCGGCTCTGCGAAATGGGCCGGTTCGGGCAGAAAACCTCCGCCGGCTACTACCGCTACGAGCCAGGCAGCCGAACACCCCTGCCGGACCCGGTCGTGCAGCAGGTGATCGAGGACTGCGCGAAAGAGGCCGGCATCGCCCGCCGAACCATCACCGACGAGGAGATCGTCGAGCGCTGCATTTACGCCCTCATCAACGAGGGCGCCAAGGTGCTGCAGGAAGGCATCGCCCAGCGGTCTTCGGACATCGACCTCATCTACGTGAACGGCTATGGTTTTCCCGCGTGGCGGGGGGGACCGATGTTCCTGGCGGACACGCTCGGGCTGCAGGCCGTCCATGCCCGCGTGCGCGAATTCCACGCCATGCACGGCGAGTTCTGGAAGCCCGCCCCGCTGCTGCAGAAACTCGCCGAGGTAGGCCGCACGTTTAAAGAACTAGGCGACGGCGGATCCCGGGCTTGAGCGCTTCTTGGCTGGCGCCTTGCGGGCGGCCGGCTTCTTCTTGGCCGCGCGCGGCTTTTCCACCAGCGTGTCCGCCATGAGCAGGCGCGTGTCGCCGACAAGCTGCGGACTCGCGCCCAGCCGGTTGGAGATATCACGACCCGCAGCGACCATGACATCGGCGAGCTCCTGGTCGCGGGAGTCCAGGCGCACGCTCGGCCCGGTCAGCGCCATGCAGTGGCGCACCTTGCCCTCGATGTCGAAGATCGGCACTGCGATGGCCGTGAGTCCGGCCACCCGCTGGCTGCGCGAGATGGCGAATCCCTGCCGGCGGAAACGGGCCAGCTCACGATCGAATGCGGAACGATCGAACTCGGGGCCCGTCATGTTGGCCTTGACGACCCGCTCCAGTTCATCGGGCTCCATGTAGGCCAGCAGGATGCGGCTGCTCGCTCCGAGGTACAGGGGCATGTGCTGCCCTGGACGGGCCATGGACATGAGCGGCGCGGGCGTATCCACCACTTCCAGCACCATGCGGTCATTGCCGACTATGGTGTTGAGCGTGATGGTCTCGGAGGTCAGCTGGTTCACTTCCAGCATGACCGGCCGCGCAATGTCACGGATGTTCAGCGTGCTGCGCACGAGCCCGCCGAGGCGGGCCATCTTCAGCGACAGGCAGTATTGCTGGTTGTCCATCCGGACCAGGAATCCGGCACGCTCGAGCGTGTTGACCAGGCGGAACGCCGTGGTCTTTGGCATGCGGATGCGCTCCGCGATTTCCTGGAGCGTCAGGCTCAGGTGGTCGTTGTCATACGCATCAAAAATCGCCAGTGCGCGCCCGACGGCACGAATCATAGGGGGTCTCCTGGTCCGCGTTCCGGATCGTGGAACAAACTATACCGCATGCGCAAGAGAGGCGATCCGTTGCCGCCACAGCGCGCTGGGGTTCGCGGGCTCAGCCCACGAGCCGATGATCGACGGAACCCGGGACACCCCGGGGAAGCTTCAGGGGTGCTTTGTGAGCGAGGCGATTTCCTGCGGATCGCTTGTACGCCAGAACGCCTCCCACGTGGGGAAAGCATGAGGCAATGTGGCGTGCTTTTCAGGCCGCCCCGGCCACTGGCAGAACTCCGGACCGCCCGGTCGCGCCAACACATCGGCCGCGTACCACTCGCGCTCCTTGCGGCGCACGAATTGCCATTGGCCCTGCCGCCTTTCGTAGCTGTCGAAGTAGCAGATGGCCATGGTGATCCACTGCCCGCGATCTTCGTGCTCGGCCCGGCAATACACCCGACCCGATGCATGGTCGGCGTCGATCAGGTCGATCACGTGCCCACACACCAGGTGCTGGCTGCGGTAGAAACGCCGCAGCACCGTGTCGAAAAAGCGGCGCAAGGCGTCCCGCCCCGTCCCCCACCGTCCGCATCCCACGTCGTCCGTGAACAGGGACACCAGGCCATCAAGATCGCGCGCATCCAGCGCCATCGCGTAGCGCGAGACGATTTGCTGGATGCCCAAGTGGGCCTCCAGCCGCTCCACTCGCGCCAGCAGAGAGACATCATCCGTCATCGTGCAGAGACCCCCAGGCATCGATGGATCAGTGTCGACTTCGGAACGCAGCTCGTCAAGCGGAATGGCGAGTTTTTTTCCGGTGGGGAGCCTCACCCCGGACGTTTGACATCGCGGGCGCGCGCACTCCATAATGAATCTAATTCCGAAGCACGGAACCGACTCCAAACCCACCACCGTACGGCGCACCACACCGGAGACTGCATGTCATGCGAAGCACTCTAGGAATCATCCTCTCGGCCACCGTCCTGCTCTCGCCACTGGGGGCCCAAGCCCAGGAGCCGTGGCCCACCAAGCCCATCCGCCTGGTG
Source organism: Ramlibacter sp. (assembly GCA_036733845.1). Classification (GTDB taxonomy): domain Bacteria; phylum Pseudomonadota; class Gammaproteobacteria; order Burkholderiales; family Burkholderiaceae_C; genus Ramlibacter. The sequence continues at coordinate 854 of DAIMZU010000159.1, read as the reverse complement.
GTGCCATATACCCCCGGCGGGCTGACCGATGTCCTGGCCCGGCTCATCGCGCAGAAGGCGGGAGCCACCCTGGGTCAGCCGGTGGTGGTGGAGAACAAGCCAGGGGCCAGCACCATCATCGGGGCCGAGTTCGTCGCGAAGTCCGCCCCCGACGGCTACACCTTGCTGATGCCCGGCACCACGACACTGACGACCAATCCCTTGCTGAAGAAGTCGCTGCCCTACAAGGCATCTGATTTTGCGCCGGTGGCACTCGTGGGCGTCGTGCCGTACATCGCGGTCGCGCACCCCTCCATCCCGGCCAACAACCTGCAGGAGTTGGTGGCTTATGCAAAGGCGAATCCGGGAAAGCTCACCTACTCCACCTCGGGGCAGGGGACCTCGTCACACCTGGTGGGTGCGATGTTCGCGGCCGCCACCGGCGTGTCGATGACCGACATCCCGTACAAGGGGACCGCCCCCGCGCTCACCGCCGTCCTGAGCGGTGAAGTCTCCATGACCTTCGACGGCGTGACGCTCTACATCCCGCACGTGAAGGCCGGCAAGCTCAAGGCGATTGCGCTGACTGGCGAGCGACGGCTCCCTGCGCTGGACCAGGTCCCCACCCTGGTCGAGTCCGGCTACAAGGACGCGGTCGCCACGGCGTGGTTCGGCATCGCAGCACCCGCGGCCACGCCGCGCCCTATCGTCAACCGGATCAACGAAGCGGTGCAAAAGGCCATGGGTGAGCCCGACGTGGTGGCCAAGCTGCGCGAGTTCAACGCTTACGTGGAGCCGCGATCGGCCGAGGCCTTCGGTGAGCTGCTGCGGCGCGAGGCCGAGCTGTGGCGTCGCACCATCGAGCCCCTGAACCT
>DAIMZU010000158.1:0-6260 GCA_036733845.1 Ramlibacter sp. | reverse complement strand
CCGCACGCGCAGGTCCGCACCGCCACCCACTGGCGGCAGGACCCACACCACATCGAGGCCCGGCCCAGCCTGATCGCCGCGCTGCGCCGCGCGGACCTGGCCATCTGCACCGGCGCCGGCCTCGAAGCGGGCTGGTTCCCCACGCTGCAGCAGCGTGCCGGCAACCCGCGCGTGCAGGACAGCGCCAGCGGCATGCTCTGGGCCTCAGAGCATGTCGCGCTGATCGACCCGCGGCCCCCCGGCTCACCTTTCGAAGGCGATGTGCACGCCGAGGGCAATCCGCACTTCCACCTGGACCCACACCGTCTGCTCGACGTGGCCCGTGCCTTGTCGGAGCAGTTGCAGGCGGCCGATCCCGCCCGGCGGGCCGAGGTCGCGAGCCGTCACCAGGCATTCGAGCGCCAGTGGCGCGCCCGTATCGCCGAATGGGAGCGCCGTGCCGCGCCCCTGCGCGGCATGCGGGTGGCGGCCCAGCACACCACCTTCGCCTACCTGTTCCGGTGGCTGGGCATCGAGCAGGTGGCCGACCTCGAGCCCAAGCCCGGCATGCCGCCCACGCCCGGCCACCTGCAGCGCGTGCTGGAACTCACGCGCGCGCAGCCGCCGCGAGCCATCGTGGTCTCCGCCTACCAGGACCCCCGGCCTGCACAGTGGCTCGATGCCCAGCTGGGAAGGCCCCAGGCCGTGCTGCAGCTGCCTTCCACGACGCCCGACGACAGCCCGGCGCTGGCCGCTCTTTTCGACACGCTGATCGCGAAGCTGCTGGAGGCCCGGTGAACGTCGGCGAACTGGCCTGGCTGGCAGCGCCGGTCGCCGCCCTCGCGCTGGCCTGTCTCGTCCTGGTTCCGCTGGGCGCCCAGGTGCTGCGGCGGGGCGTGGTCTTCATCGACCTCGCGGTCGCCCAGGTCGCCGCCTGCGGCGCCCTGGCCATCGGCATCGCCGTCGAGCACCCGTCCGCGTGGCAGCACGCGGCCTCCACGGCTTCGGCCGCGCTCGCCGGGGCCGCCCTGGTCTGGTGGCTGGCAAGGCAGTGGCCACGACAGCGCGAAGCCCTCATCGGCCTGGTGTATGTCGCCGCGGCAGGGGCCAGCCTGCTCGCCGCCGCGTACGACGTGCACGGCCGCGAGCGCCTGGCCAGCCTGCTCGCCGCGGACGTGCTGTGGGCGCACTGGGGTGACATCGCCGGGCTGGCCGTCGCGGCGGCCCTGGTGCTGTTGACAGCGCGGCGGCTCGGGCGCGATGCGGTGTTCTACCCCGTGTTCGCGCTGGCCCTGAGCGTGGCCGTCCCGGTACTGGGGCTGTACGTCGTCTTCGCCTTGCTGATCGGTCCGGCCCTGTGGTGCCGCCGCGGCGCGCACCTCGCCGCCGCCCTGCTCCTGGCCGCTGTGGCCTGCGCCGCGGGGCTTGCGCTATCCGCGTGGCAGGACTGGCCAAGCGGCGCCTGCGTCGCGGTGATGCTGTGCTTCATCGGCCTGGCGGCGGCGTTCGGTGGGCGGCCGGGCGAGGCGGCCGAGGCGCGCGTCGTCGGCTGATAAGATGCCCCCGCGATGATGTACGCGTTGTTTCCCAAGGCCCTGCGGATGGTGGCCGCTGCAATCGCACTGGGTGCGGCGACGGGTGCATCGTGGTCCCAGGCCATCATCGTGGCCTCCACGACGTCCACCGAACAGTCGGGACTGTTCAGCCACCTCCTGCCCGAGTTCAAGAAGGCCACCGGCATCGACGTGAAGGTCGTGGCCGTCGGCTCGGGACAGGCCATCGACATGGCCCGTCGCGGTGATGCCGACGTGCTGTTCACCCACGACCTGCCCGCCGAAGAGAAGTTCGTCGCCGACGGCTTCGCGGCACAGCGGCATCCGGTGATGTACAACGACTTCATACTCGTGGGGCCCAAGGCCGACCCGGCCGGAGCGCGCGGCAAGGACATCGCCGAGGCGCTGAAGAAGGTCGCCGCCGTCAACGCACCCTTCATCTCGCGTGGCGACAAGAGCGGCACCCACGCCGCCGAACTCCGCTACTGGAGCCAGGCGGGCCTGCCCGCAGGCCGCGGCAGCGGCTATCGGGAGTGCGGCTGCGGGATGGGGCAGGCACTGAACATGGCGGCCTCCACCAGCGGCTACGTCCTGGCCGATCGCGGCACCTGGCTGAACTTCCGTAACCGGAGTGAACTGGCCGTCCTGGTCGCGGGCGACCAGCGCCTGTTCAACCAGTACGGCGTGATGGCCGTGAGCCCGGCGAAGCACCCGCACGTCAAGGCCGCGGCGGCCCGGAAGTTCGTGGACTGGCTGGTGTCGACGGCCGGCCAGCAGGTGATCGCGAGCTACCGGATCGGTGGCGAGCAGTTGTTCTTTCCGAACGCGGGCAGCGGCAAGTAAGCGCGTGCAGCAGGCTGCATCCGCGGTGAGAATGCGATGCTGGAAGCCGTCGCCGGCCGGCACCGCCTGGAACTCGAGGACTTCCTGCCCGACCTCCAATCTGCCGCCCTGGAACCCTCTCAGGACGATCCACCCCGGCGCGCCACCGCCGATGTCACATGAATCCTCTGGATCGGCGCAGCAGCCACCGCCGCCTGCGCACGCTCGCGCACGCGCTGCATCAGCGCGCGCGCGTCCCAGTCCACCGGCCATCCGTGCCACAGGCGCAGACGCCCCTGCACCATCACCGCTTCGATTTGGCGTGCCTGTGACAGCCTAACCAGCTCCCATCCCAGGTCCCAGGACGGCGTGAGCTCGGGGACATCGATGTCCACGATCAGGCAATCGGCCGCCAGCCCGGCGGCGATGCGGCCGGTGACATGCGACAGGTGCGCGGCATCGGCGCCCCAGGCACTGGCCATGGCAAGCCAGGTCCAGCCTGCGCCGCACGAAAAATCGCCGACCGCCATGCCGAGAGTGAGCCGCTGGGCGGTTTCGGCGGCGTCCATCAGCCGGAATCCGTCGCCGCGGGTGCCATCGGTGCCCAGACCAAGACGGATGCCCATCGCCTGCATCTGCAGGGCGGGCGCCACGGCGTTGCCCTTCCAGCTGCTGGCGACCGGGTTGTAGCTCACGGCGGCGCCTTTTGCGCGCAGCAGCGACAGCTCGGACGGCGTGACAAGCGTGACGTGCGCCGCCAGCAGTTCCGGCCCGAGGGCATCGGCATGCTCGAGCACTTCCAGCGGACGCCGGCCGCGCGCCACCAGCGAGCGTTCCACCGACGCGATGTGTTCGTTGACGTGGACCTGGAAGGCAACGCCCGCTTCGCGGCACATGTGCGCCGTGTGGTGCAGCATACGGTCGGAGGCCGCTTCGGGAATGGCGATCGCCAGTGACGGGTGGACCGTTCCCCCCGCCGCATAACGCGAAAGGTGCTGCGCGGCCTGCCGCTCGACCTGGCCCTCCGGCGGACCCGGCTGGCCCAGGTCATGACAGATCCGCGCGAGCACGCAGCGGATGCCGGTGGTGGACACCGCGGCTTCGATCGCACCCACGCCGATTTCCGAGCGGGTGCCGGCGTCACATACCGTGGTGAAACCACCGCGCAGCGACTCCAGCGCGGCGAGCTGCGCAGACAGGTGCAGGTCTTCTTCGGTCAGGTGCTGCTCGAGCGGAACCCAGATGCGCTTGAAGATCTCGGACGGCTCGCCGAAAGCAAGCGCCTTGCCGTACGACTGCGTCAGGTGGTTGTGCGTGTCGATGAAGCCGGGCATCAGCAGCCGTCCCGGCAGCTCGATGGGGGTAAGGTCCGGATTCCGCGCGATCACGTCGTCCTCGGGACCCACGTCGGCGAAGCGTCCATCGCGGATGACGACGGCCAGTCCGGGTTCGGGAACCTCGTCGACCAGGGTGTACTGCGGCCGCAGCAGCATGGCGGATGCGCGCAGCGCGTCGGAAGTATTCATGTAGCGATCTCCGATAAGTGTTGCAGCGGCGCCGGGAGGATGGGCTTAGATCATGACGAACCACAACCCGGTGGCGACCAACATCAGCGAGGCCGCCGCCAGCAGAGGTCCGGGCGAAAGCCGGCGCGCCAGCGGCCGCCCGGCCACCAGGCCGAGGATCATCAGCAGCGCCACCGTGGCGCTCAGCCCCCAGTCGATCCGCCCGGCGAACGCGTTCGCGGCCGAAGCCGCGAGGGCGATCGGCACCTGCAGCATCAGGCCCGCTGCGATGGACCGTTCCAGGGGTCGGCCTGTCAGCAGGAGCCACGGAAGCAGCATCACCGGCCCGCCGGTGCCGGACATGGCCGAGCCCATGCCCACCACCAGTCCGATGCCGGCCTGTGCCACGGGGGTCGGCCAGGCGCGCGGCTCCGCGCCCGCGGACGGGTGCCGCAGACGCCACAGCCCGTGAACGCCCGACGCCAGCGCCAGCGCACCGATCCAGGCACGCACCCAGGAACCTGGGAGCAGCGTCGTCATCGACGCCCCCGCCACCGCGCCAGCCAATGCAGCCACCAGCAGGACGACATCACGGTCCGCGTGCCGCTGACCCGAGCGCCGGGACGAGACCAGCCCCCACAGGCCCGTTGCCAGGAAGGCGAGGCTGGAGGCGGCGATGGCCGTCGGCAAGGCTACGCCGGTGAACGTGGTCAGGGCCGGCACGACCAGCACGCCTCCGATGGAGGTTGCGCCGATGGCCAGTCCGGCCACCACCACCAGCAGCCAGCCGGCAAGCACGCCAAGCGTCATGCGCCTTGTCCGCCGGCGGAAGGCTTCATTCGGGCTTGATGTTCGCGGCCTTGACCGCGGCAGCCAGGGTATCCCGTTCCCGCTGCAGCAAGGTGCCGAAGGCGGCGCGCTCGACGCTCAGGGGCTTGAGGCCAGCGGTGTTCATCTTCTCGACCAGGGCCGGGTCCTTCAGCGTCTCGCGCAGCGCAGCGGTCAGCCGATCCAGCACCTGCGGCGGGGTCGCGGCCGGCGCCAGCATGCCGTACCAGGAGTCCACGTCCACGCCCTGCAGCCCCTGCGTCTCGGCCAGCGCCGGGACATTGGGCAGCGAAGGCCAGCGGTTGCGGGACGTCACCCCGATCGCCTTGACCTTGCCATCGCGGATGAAGGGCTGCGCCAAGGAGACCGGCATGACCGCCAGTTCGATCAGGCCGGCCGTCAGTTCGGTGAGCACCTGCGGCCCACTCTTGTAGGGCACGTGCACCAGGTCGATGCCCGCGTTGAGCTTGATGATCTCCGCCGTGAGATGCATGGACGTGCCCACGCCATCGGTGCCGTAGTTGAGCTTGCCGGGCTGCTTCTTCGCCATCGCGACCACCTCCGCCGTCGACGAAGCGGCCAGCCTCGGGCTGCCGAGCAGCACGAAGGGCGAACTGGCCACGGTCGCGATCGGCGCCAGGTCCTTCAAGGCGTCGTATTGCACCATCGACGGCTTGACGACGGGGGCCACGTTGATCGGGCTGGCCACGGCGAAAAGCAGCGTGTAGCCGTCCGGCGTTGCGCGGACCACCCGCTGCGTGCCGATGGTGCCGGAGGCGCCTGCGACGTTCTCGATCACGAAGGTCTGGCGCATGCGCTCACCGAGGGCCTGCAGCACCAGGCGTGCGGCGGAATCGACACTGCCGCCGGCAGCGAAGGGCACCACGACGGTGACGGGCTTGGCGGGATAGTCACCCGCCTGCGCCATGGCGGCGGGTGATGCCGCGATACACGCGGCAAGGGCGATGTGGCGCAGCAGGGACTTCAAGGGGGACATGAGAAACTCCTCATGGAAAAGGACGGGCACCTGAGAGGGGTGAGCGGATAACATGATATGACATGTCATGACAACACAAGCAAGATATGAACCCGCTTCCCCGGCCTGAACGTGCACCAACATTGCGCAGGCAGGTCGGCGAAGCCCTGCGCCAGCGCATCCATGCCGGCGAATGGCGCACGGGCGACCGCCTGCCCAGCGAAAGCGAGCTGATCCAGTCGCACGGGGTCAGCCGGATCACCGTGCGACAGGCGCTGGCCGACCTGGCCGCCGAAGGGATGATCGAGCGCGTGCAGGGCAAGGGATCGTTCGTCGCACCGGGGCAGGTCCGGCAGGAGCTGTCCCGCCTTCAGGGATTGGCGGAGGCCCTGGGCCGGCAGGGCAAGGCCGTGCGGACGCAGGTCCTGGCCTGGCGGCGTGAGCGCCCCGATGCGGCCAATCGCGCCGCGCTGGAGCTGGCGGCCGGCGAGTCCTGCCTGGCCCTTCGCACGCTGCGTTTTGCCGACGACGAGCCGATTTCGTTCAATTCAAGCTGGGTGGCACCCTGGGCGGCCGAAGGCCTGACCAGGGAGGCAC
>DAIMZU010000157.1:0-6301 GCA_036733845.1 Ramlibacter sp. | reverse complement strand
GCATTGCGGTGCGCATGACGGTGAACCTGCCGGGACTCGATCGCGAGTCGGCCCAGAAGGTGGTCGATGCGGCCCACCAGGTCTGCCCGTACTCCAACGCGACCCGCGGCAACGTCGACGTCCAGATCCGCCTCGGCTGATCTGGCTGCGGACTCGCTCGCGCGGGCACGCGCACAATCGCGCCATGGCCCACGCGACGCACCCCTATGAAACGCTCACGCCCGATGCCGTGCTGGATGCCCTGGACACCATCGGGCTGCGCGGCGACGGCCGTCTGACCGCACTTGGCTCGTACGAGAACCGGGTCTACCAGGTGTTCCTCGAGTCCCCCTGGGACGGGCACGCGCAGGTGATCGCCAAGTTCTACCGGCCCGGCCGGTGGAGCGAGGCGCAACTTCAGGAGGAGCATGACTTTTCCGCGGAGCTTGCGGCGGCCGAGGTGCCAGTGGTCGCGCCGTTCACCATCGAAGGTCGCTCGCTGCACCGCTGGCAGGACTTCCACTTCAGCGTGAGCCCTCGCCGGGGCGGCCGCACGCCCGAGCTGGACGACGTCGAGGTGCTCGAGTGGACGGGGCGCCTGCTGGCCAGGCTCCACCTCGTCGGATCGGCCGCGCCGTTCGTCACGCGCCCGCCACTGGACCTGCAGACCTTTGCCCTGGAACCGAGGGAGTGGCTGCTGCGTCACGAGGGCGTGCCGCTGGATGTGCGCTCGCGCTGGTCGGCGGCCTGCGACGCCGCGATCGACGCGGCCGGCGAAGCCCTGGAGCGCCATCCGGCCACCCGGCTGCGGGTGCACGGCGACTGCCACCCGGGCAACATCCTCTGGACGCCGGACCAGGGTCCGCACTTCGTCGACCTGGACGACGCACGAACAGCCCCGGCAGTGCAGGACCTGTGGATGCTGCTGTCGGGGGACCGCAGCCAGCGCCAGCGGCAACTCGGCGGGCTGCTCGACGGCTATGACCAGCTGCGTGACTTCGACCGGCGCGAGCTCGCGCTGATCGAGCCGCTGCGGACCTTGCTACTGATCCACTACAGCGCTTGGCTGGCCCGGCGGTGGGACGACCCGGCCTTTCCGCAGGCCTTTCCGTGGTTCGGCAGCAGCGACTACTGGATGGGCCAGGTGCGGGTCCTGGAAGAGCAGCTCGAGGCCATGGCCGAGCCTGCGCTGGTGGCCTGACGCGCCGTCACTGCGGCGGCTGCGGCCCCGTGGGCTGTGGCGTGCCGGCGGGCCGTGGGACATGCGGGTCGTGCAGGACCGTTCCCGTGCCGACACCCACGCCCACGCTGGCACCCGAGCTTCCGACCGGCGCGCTCACGCCCACCCCGGCACCACCATAGACCTGCCCGCGCTGGTTCACGCCGACGCCGACGCCCACCGGACCCACCCCGGTGCCAACGCCGATGCTCGGGCCGCCTGTGCCCATGCCGACCCCGATCGAGACCGGGCCGACCGGCACGCTCAGCCCGACGCCCGCCCCCAGGGAACCGCAAGCCGCCAGGCTGCCACTCACGACCAGGAGCGCGAGCAGGCGTCCCCCGGTAAGAAGCGACGTGCGCGCGGTGATGCCATGGATCATGATGGCCCTATCGTAAACCTGCCCGGCCGCTGCGCGATCGTGCGCAAGCCGCGAATGCCTGTCGGAGGAGATCGAATGCCTGTGCTTTCCCGTCGCGCCGCGTCCGGCGGTTGGTGCATCCTCGCCGCCGTCGCGAGCAGCTTGCTGCTGTCGGCCTGCCTGCTGCAGATCGGCGGCTCATCCGACCTGCTGGCCACGGCCGAGCAGACTTTCTGCGAGCGGCGGGTGCCGGGGCCCACGCGCGACACCGCGCGATCGGCCCTGGGCGATACCTGCAACCTCGCGCCCCGCGTCATCGCACACGGCGGAGACATGCAGCAGTTGGCAGCGCATGCGCTGCTCGAGCGCGCGCGCCTGCACGGTGCGGCCGACGTTTCGCTCGTCAACGGCGGCGGCGTGCGGACCGACTTTCCCGGACTCGACGCCTACAGCCTGGCGCAGGCCCGCGTCAGCGTGGAAGAAGCGCGGGCGGTGCTGCCGTTTCGCAATGGCCTGGTGCGCCTGACGCTCTCGGGCGCGCAGTTGCGCACTGCGCTCGAGGATGGACTGGATTACCTGCTTCGAACGCCCGGTGTCACCGGCGCCTACCCCTACCTGGCCGGCCTGCGCTTCTCGGTCGACCTGCGGGCCGCGCGGGGCTCGCGCCTGTCCGCAGTCCAGCGCCGCGATGCGAACGGACAGTGGGTCGCACTCGACCCCGCCGCCACCCTGCGCGTGGTGACCTCCACCTACCTGGCCGGCGGAGGCGACGGCTACGAGACCCTGGCGGCCCTGCCGACGTCGCAGCGCGTATTCCTTGGCCTCGACGAAACCGCCGAGTTCACCGCCTTCGTGGCGTCGCACCCCAACCTCCGGCGCCTGCCGGTGGCCGACTACAGCACACAGGCGTTCCTGGAGTGATCGAGCGCAAAATGCGCCGGCCACCGGAGGAGGACTCGCCACGCCGGCTCATCCCCTCCTGGTGCTCCTTTGCGCCCTTTGCGTTCCGGCCGTCCGCTCCCCCCGGTCAGGCCAGCAAGGCATTGACCCGCTTGACGTAGGCCGCCGGGTCTTCCGGCAGGCCGCCTTCGGCGAGCAGGGCCTGGTCGAAGAGGATGTGGGCGAGGTCATCGAAGTGGACCGAGCCATCGAGCTTGCGCACCAGCGGGTGCTCTGGATTGACTTCCAGCACGGGCTTGGTGTCGGGCGCCTTCTGCCCCGCCTGGCGTAGCATGCGCGCCAGCTGCAGGCTCATGCCGCCTTCCTGCACCACGAGGCAGGCTGGCGAGTCGACCAGGCGGCTGGTGGCGCGCACGTCCTCGGCGCGGTCCTTGAGGGCCTCTTTCAGGCGCGCGAGAACGGGCTTGAAGGACTCGGCGGCTTCTTCGGCGGCTTTCTTCTCGGCCTCGTCCTGCAGCTTGCCCAGGTCCACCGCGCCCCGGGCGACCGACTGCAGCGGCGTGCCGTCGAATTCGGTCAGGAAGTTCAGCGCCCACTCGTCGACGCGGTCGGCCATGAGCAGCACCTCGATGCCCTTCTTGCGGAACACCTCCAGCTGGGGGCTGTTGCGCGCGGCCGCGAGCGTGTCCGCGGTAATGTAGTAGATCGCGTCCTGGCCTTCCTTCATGCGCGCCTTGTAGTCGGCCAGCGAGACCGACACGGTGTCGCTCTGGGTGGACGCAAAGCGCAGCAACTTCGCCAGGCGCTCGCGGTTGGCGGTGTCCTCGCCCAAGCCTTCCTTCAGGACCGCGCCGAACTCGGCATAGAAGCGGGCGTACTTGCCGCGGTCCTGCTCGGAGGCGGCTTCGTCCTTTTCCTGGCGTGCAAGGTCCTCCAGCATGGACAGCACGCGCTTGGTGCTGCCTTCGCGGATCGCCTTGACATCACGGCTTTCCTGGAGGAGCTCCCGGCTGACGTTCAGCGGCAGGTCGGCCGAGTCGATCACGCCCTTGACGAAGCGCAGGTACACCGGCATCAGCGCCTCGGCGTCGTCCATGATGAACACGCGCTTGACGTAGAGCTTGACGCCCGCCTTCTTGTCGCGGTTGAACAGGTCGAAGGGCGCGTGGGCGGGCACGTACAGCAATTGCGTGTACTCGGTCGATCCCTCGACCTTGTTGTGTGACCAGGCCAGCGGGGCTTCGTAGTCGTGGCTGATCTGCCGGTAGAACTCCTCGTACTGCTCGGCGGTGATGTCCTTGCGCGGACGGCTCCACAGCGCACTGGCTTTGTTGACGGTCTCCCACTCGTCGGTCAGCACCATCTCGCCGGGCTGGTTGTCCTGGCCCTCCTTCCACTCCTCCTTGCGCATCAGGATCGGCAGGGAGATGTGGTCGGAGTAGCGCGCGATGACCGACTTGATCTTCCAGGTGGAGAGGAACTCGGCCGCATCCTCGCGCAGGTGCAGGATCACGCGGGTGCCGCGCTGCGCCTGCGTGATCGCCTCGACCTCGAACTGTCCGGTGCCCGCGCTCGACCAGCGCACGCCCTGCTCGGGCGGCAGGCCCGCGCGGCGCGACTCCACCGTGATGCGGTCGGCCACGATGAAGCCCGAATAGAAGCCCACCCCGAACTGGCCGATCAGCTGTCCCTGCTCGGTGGCCGAGGCTTTCTGGTCGCCGGAGAGGCGGCTGAGGAAGTCGCGGGTGCCGCTCTTGGCGATGGTGCCGAGGTGGTCCACCGCCTCCTGCTGGGACATGCCGATGCCGTTGTCGGCAATGGTCAGGGTGCGGGCCTCCTTGTCGAAGGACACCCGCACCTCGAGGTTTGGCTGGTCCTCGTAGAGCGAGTTGTCCTCGAGCGCCTCGAAGCGCAGCTTGTCGCAGGCATCGCTGGCGTTGGAAATCAGCTCGCGCAGGAAGATCTCGCGGTTGGAGTAGAGCGAGTGCGTGACCAGGTGCAGCAGTTGTGCGACCTCGGCCTGGAACGATAGGGTTTGCTTGTTGTCAGCCATGGGTATGCATGAAGGGAGGAAGGCCCGGCGCCTGCACCGGGATAGCCCGCCGCAAGGGTGGGGATGGCGCGGCGGTTTTCAAGGGCCGGGCGGCGGCGGCTTGTTCCATCGTCGGGGGCTTCGACACTCAGAACCGCTCGGCCGGCCCCAGGTAGCGCCACTGCCCCAGCGGCAACTGCCCCAGGGTCACCTGCCCGATCCGGACCCGCTTGAGCCCGACCACCTTCAGGCCGACCTGCTCGCACATGCGGCGGATCTGACGCTTGCGGCCCTCCCGCAGGACGAAGCGCAGCTGCTCCGGATTCTGCCAGTCCACGCGGGCGGGGCGCAGCGGGCGACCGTCGAGGCTCAGCCCGTGGCGCAGCCGCTGCAGGGATGCCGCCGGAAAGGCCTGCTGAACGTTGGCGGCCACCTCACCGAACGTCACGCGGACCAGGTACTCCTTCTCGACGTCGGAGTCTTCTCCGATGAGCTGCCGGGCGATCCGCCCGTCCCGGGTGAGGACCAGCAGGCCAGTCGAATCGATGTCCAGCCGGCCGGCCGGCGCGAGCCCGCGCAGCTGCGACGGCGCAAAGCGCAGCCGGGCGGCGTCGCCGCGCCAGTGGGTGCGTCCCTGCACCAGCGTCACCGCCGGCTCGTGGCCGTCCTCGGCCTGACCGCTGACGTAGCCGACCGGCTTGTTCAGAAGGATGGTGACCTGCTGCTGCTGCTGGCCACGGGCGGCGGGATCGATGTCGATGCGGGACGCGGGGGTGACCTGCAGGCCGACCGGCGCCACCTGCCCGTCCACGCGGACCCAGCCGCGGGCGATCCAGTCGTCGGCTTCCCTTCGCGAGCACAGGCCGAGCTCGGCCATGCGTTTGTTGAGGCGGATGGTGGGCGCCGGAGTCGCAGTCATGAGGCAGACGATTATGCCGAGGCCGGTGGGACCGCCGGTTCCGCCGGGGAGCGCTGCGGCCATGACTCACACGCCGGCTCCCGATGAATGCGGGTGGGCCTTTCGCAGGCGCTTGCCGCGCGTGAGGGAACTCGAGCGCCGCCATGGAGTCCCACCAGCCGGCCATGCAAGTCGCCCATCGGACGCCGGAGTGGCTGGCGCGAAACGTTCAGCTCGGAATCATCGGGATTTATCCCTATTTGGTGCTCTCACCAGGCATCTTCCGTATCTATTCAGCTAGCATCCGCCCACTTCGTTCGGAACCACCCCATGAAAAAATTCATCAAGCATGCCGCCGCCCTTGCTGCGCTGGCCATCTCCGCCACCGGTGCGCAGGCCCAGGCCCCCGCATTCCCAGCCGCGGGAAAAAACATCACCATCGTCGTGCCTTTCTCGGCCGGCGGCCCCACCGACCGTGTCGCCCGTGACCTGGCCGAAGCCCTGCGCAAGCCGCTGGGCGGCGCGACCATCGTCGTGGACAACGCCGCCGGCGCGGGTGGCTCCATCGGCGCGGCCAAGGTCGCGCGGGCCCCGGCCGACGGCTACACGCTGCTGCTGCACCACATCGGCATGGCGACCATGCCGACCCTGGTGCGCAACATTCCCTTCAAGGTCGAGAGTGACTTCGAGTACCTGGGCATGATCAACGACGTGCCCATGACGCTGCTCGGCCGTCCGACGCTGCCCGCCAACAACTACAAGGAACTGGTCACCTGGATCCAGCAGAACAAGGGCAAGGTCAACCTGGGCAATGCGGGTGTGGGCTCCGCTTCCCACCTGTGCGGCCTGCTCTTCCAGACGGCGCTCGACATCGACATGACACCGATTCCCTACAAGGGCACGGGCCCGGCC
>DAIMZU010000156.1:0-6309 GCA_036733845.1 Ramlibacter sp. | reverse complement strand
GCCCCCGCCGGCACCGGCACCGCTGGCTCCGCCTGCGGCCGCTCCGGCACCGGCACCGGCTCCGGCCCCCGCACCGGCTCCGCAACCGCCGGCCGCGACCAAGGTCACGTACGCTGCCGACGCCTTCTTCGACTTCGATCGCGCCGTGCTCAAGCCGGAAGGCCGTGCCAAGCTGGACGACCTGGTCGACAAGGTCAAGGGCATCAACCTCGAGGTGATCATCGCCGTCGGCCATACCGACTCGATTGGCACCAATGCCTACAACCAGAAGCTGTCGGTGCGTCGTGCCGAAGCCGTGAAGGCCTACCTGGTCTCCAAGGGCATCGAGCAGAACCGCATCTACACCGAAGGCAAGGGTGAGTCCCAGCCGGTCGCGGACAACCGCACCGCCGAAGGCCGCGCCAAGAACCGCCGCGTGGAGATCGAAGTGGTGGGCACCCGCCCGAACCGCTGATCGGCTTTCCCGCCGCTCCTGAAAGCCCCGCAGCCGCGGGGCTTTTTTCTTGTTTGCGCTACGCTAGACACGATGACGACGCCCCTCAATGCCGATCCGGCCGAACTGGCCAAGTTCTCCGAACTGGCCCACCGCTGGTGGGACCCGGAAAGCGAATTCGCGCCCCTGCACCACATCAACCCGCTGCGGCTCGATTGGATCGATTCGCAATGTCCCCTTCAAGGACGCCGCGTGCTCGACGTCGGCTGTGGCGGCGGCATCCTGGCCGACAGCATGGCCCGCAAGGGGGCGCGGGTGCTGGGCATCGACCTGGCCACCAAGGCGCTGCGCGTGGCGCAGCTCCATGCGCTGGAAGCCGGCACGCAGAACATCGAGTACCGCGAAGTGGCTGTGGAAGCCCTCGCGGCCGAGGCGCCCGCAAGCTTCGACGCCGTCACCTGCATGGAAATGCTCGAGCACGTGCCCGACCCCGCCTCGGTGGTGCGCGCCTGTGCGCAGCTGGTCAAGCCGGGCGGCTGGGTGTTCTTCTCGAGCATCAACCGCAACCTCAAGAGTTTTCTGTTCGCCATTGTCGGTGCCGAGTACGTCCTGAATCTCCTGCCGCGCGGCACCCATGAATACGCCAAGCTGATCCGCCCCAGCGAGATGGCCCGTGACTGCCGTGCCGCGGGCCTGGATCTCCTGCAGACGCGGGGCATGGAATACAACCCGATCACGCGGCGCTACTGGCTGTCCGGCGACACCAGCGTCAACTACATGCTCTCGACCCGCAGGCCCGCCTGATGTTCCGCGAAGTCCAGGCGGTGCTGTTCGACCTCGACGGCACCCTCATCGATTCGGCGCCCGACCTCGGTGCTGCGGCCGACCGCATGCGAAACGACCGCGGCCTGGCCTCGCTGCCCCTGGAGCGCTATCGTCCGATGGCGGGCGCAGGCGCACGCGGCATGCTCGGCGTCGCCTTCGGCATGGCGCCGGACCACCCCGACTTCCTCGCGCTGCGCGAAGAGTTCTTCCGCAACTACGAGGCGCGCATGACCGAACTCACGCGCATCTTCGAAGGCGTGCCTGAGCTGCTCGCCGCGCTGGCCGGCCGCGGGCTCGCCTGGGGCGTGGTCACCAACAAGCAGATGCGTTTTACCGGGCCGCTCACCCGCGCCATGCCGCTCTTCGCGTCGGCCGGCACCGTGGTCGGCGGCGACACCACGCCCCATGCCAAGCCGCACCCGGCGCCGCTGCTCGAGGCCGCGCGCCAGCTCGGCCTGCCGCCGGGGCGCTGCATCTACGTGGGCGACGACGAGCGGGACATCCTGGCCGGCCGCGCCGCAGGCATGCCCACCGTGGCCGCCACCTACGGCTACCTGGGCGGCAATGCCGACACCGTCCGCTGGGGCGCCGATGCGCGAATCGACGACCCGAGGGACCTGCTGCCGCTGCTGTACTGAGCGTCACACAGCGCCGCACTCCTTCCGTCCGTCCAGGGCCTTCGCAATGGCCCCCCACATTCCTTGATCTTCGTCAAAAGTCCTGCAGTTGCGACTTGCGGCTGACGCGTCCGCTCTCATCATTGGAGCAGGCGCCGGTCGCCATGGCCGGTTTCAAGTCCAGCAGGGCCCGCGGGGCCCAGGAGGTCAGACATGCTTCGATCCGGCAAGGGGCGTCGCGCCACCGTGGCGGCCACCCTCGTGTTCGCCGCCGTGCTTGCGGGCGGCTGTTCCACGACGAAACCGCAGGCGGTTTCCTATTCCGCGACCCCCGTCGGGACGACCTGGGCGGCGCAGGTCACCAGCAGCGGCAGTTTCGGCTCCGGCACGACCCGGGTCCCCGCGCGTGCCGGCGAGCGGACCTGGGAAGGCCAGCGCGTGCTCACGCACGAGACCCCGGCTGGCACCATGATGTCGCGTCCCTCCGACGGAATGCGCATCGGCTTCCTCGGACCGGACGGCAAGCCACAGTTCCTGCTGTCTCCACCGGTCGGGCCCCAGTATCCCCTGACCCCGGGCAAGGCCTGGACCACGAGCACGATGATGACGCTCTATCCTTCGGGGAACGTGGTGCCCGTCGAATCGGAATGGAAAGTGCACGACTTCGAGGAAGTCACCGTCCCGGCCGGCACCTTCCGCGCCCTGCGCTTCACCCTCGTGGACCGGGTCCGCGGCGCCGTCTGGAACGACGACAGCTATTGGCTCGCGCCCGAGCTGAACCAGGTCGTCAAGGTGGTCCAGCGCCGCCCTGCCACCCACCCCTTGGGCGCCGGCGAGCGCGAATCGGCCATGGCCGAGCGCCCGAAGGCCCCCTGAACCGGCCGGGGGACGCGCGCACCCTGCGGCCGAAGCGGTTATGCACGCACCGGGGCTTGAAAGCTGGCGGCCTGGCCTAAAATGCAAAGTCCAGGGGCTGCACTGGTTTCGACGTGGGTTCGGACACGCAGCAGGGCATGTCGAGGGTCAGTCACCTCGTAAATCCAACTGAAAACAAACTAACTGCCAACGACAGTTATTTCGGTGAGCGCAAGCTCGCTGCTTAATTAAAAGTTAAGCAACCGCGTCGCACCAGTTCGCCGATGGGCTGGGGCAAGGGGAGCAATCCCTGAGCTGCGACGTCATTCACATCGGCTGGTCTCCACCCGGGTGCCTTGGGCGGAGACGAGACAATAGGGCACTGGCGGCCGGTGTAGCGTGCGTCTGCGCGACACCGGTGGCGAGAAACCAAACCAGAACGCTACACATGTAGAACTGCTCGTAGAAGGCTTGCGGACGCGGGTTCAATTCCCGCCAGCTCCACCATACACGTGGCCAAGTGGTTGATCCACCTGGCTCTTTTGAAAGTTTTCCCCTGACCTGCGAAGCGCTCCTGGTCGATCACCCCCCGAGCGGGCACCGACTTCGTGCTGTCCAGGGCGCCTGAGCCGGGTCGCTACGTCCTGCAGCGGCCCTGGCCTAAGCAACACCGGGGGGTGAGGGCGGGTCCACGATGATGAACTCGACCGCGCCGACGCCTGTCGCACCTGCCCCCGGATGCGGCATTCACTCAGTTCGTTACGTACCTCGGAACGGGGGTGTACGGCAGGCCCTGAAGCTCTGCGGCGACCATTTTTCCTAGCTCGGCAAGCTGAACGCGCTCGGGCGCAGACAACCTGCGAGGCCGGCGGTCCAGGAGGCACAAAGTCCCCACCTTGTGCCCATTTTTCATCTTCAATGGATAACCTGCATAGAAGCGCAGGTGCGGATCGTCTGTCACCAGCGGGTTGTCAGAGAAGTCCGGGTGGCTATGGGTATCACTAACCTCGAAGACCTCGTCTTGCAGTATGGCGTGGGCGCAAAAACTCACCTCACGCGAGGTCTCGCACACGTCCGGTAGCCCAAAGTGCGATTTGAACCACTGCCGGTTTGTGTCAACCATCGAGACCAGGCAGATCGGAACGTTGAAGGCGACGGCGGCGTAAGCTGTGACCCCTTCAAACCGATCTTCCGGGGCAGTATCCAGAATGAGAAGCCGACGCAGGGTGTCGATCCGCTCTTCCTCGTTCTTGGGCAGTGCTGCCACTCGCATTTCCTACCGCTCCTCTGGAAAACTAAGTCAAAGCTCGCGCTGGTCCAGATGAATTTTATGTGAGGTGAAGTCGAGGTTGCGGGGGAGGCGCATCCTGGAACAGGCAAGGTCACTCCCGACCACCGCGCGTAAACTCCAACCGCCGAACGCCCTGTCTGAAGCACGACGCGGATTCGGGTTCGCTCCGGATTCCGGAACAATGCAGATGCCCAAAGAGACCTCCACCGACTTGTTCCCCGGCTTCGCCGCCCACTCCATCACCACCGAGGACGGCATCCGGATCCACCTGCGTGTCGGCGGGCAGGGCGCACCACTGCTTCTGCTGCACGGCCATCCGCAGACCCACGCGCTCTGGCACAAGGTGGCGCCTGCGCTCGCGCAGCGGTTCACGCTGGTGCTGCCCGACCTGCGGGGGTATGGCGACTCGTCCAAGCCGCCGGGCGAAGCCGACCATGCGAACTACAGCAAGCGTGCGCTGGCCCTGGACATGCTGCGCGTGATGCAGGCGCTCGGACATGCGCGGTTCAGCGTGCTGGCGCACGACCGCGGTGCCCGCGTGGCGCATCGCCTGGCAGCGGACCATCCGCAGGCAGTCGAGCGCATGGTGCTGCTGGACATCGCGCCCACGCTGGCGATGTACGAGCAGACCACCGAAGCCTTCGCACGTGCGTACTGGCACTGGTTCTTCCTGGTCCAGCCAGCGCCTCTACCGGAACGGCTGATCCTGGCGAACCCCTCAGCGTATGTCCGCGATGTCATGGGCCGGCGCAGCGCCGGCCTGGCCCCTTTCGATCCGCGTGCGCTGGCCGAGTACGAGCGCGCGCTCGCGCTGCCCGGGGCGGCGCATGGCCTGTGCGAGGACTACCGCGCATCGGCAGGCATCGACCTCGAGCACGACCGACAGGACAGGGAGCGGGGCAGCCAGCTCACCATGCCACTGCTGGTCCTGTGGGGCCGCGAGGGTGTGGTGCACCGCTGTTTCAAGCCGCTCGATGAGTGGCGCCGCGTGGCTGTCGATGTGCGTGGCGAGGCGCTCGACTGCGGTCACTACATCGCCGAAGAGGCGCCTGGCGCATTGATCGCCCAGGCGATTCCGTTCCTGGGCGGCGGCCAGGCCCTTGTCAATCTTCCAGGTAATTCCCCGCCGCGAACACCACCGGTGGCGCCGCCGGATCGAAGCTGACCCCTGCCGGGTCGCCGCCTTGCTGCATCACCTCCAGTTGCTGCTGCAGGTAGCGCCTGAGCATGACGATGCCGCGGTCGCTGCTGGCCAGGTGCTCGCGCGAGTGCGATGCGATGGGGCCCTGGCTGACCATGGCCTCGTAGTCGCCCGGATAGCGCTGGTGGTCGGCCTCGTCGAGTTCTTCCCACAGGCGCTTTCCGTCGGGGCGTGAGCGCATGCGCACCAGGTCGCCGGCGTGGCGGACGCGGCCCACGACATAGATGCGGAAGTGGTGGTCGTCGATGGGCAGCACCCAGCCGATCGATTCCACCCGGCCGTAGGTCCCGACGCGGGGGCTGGGGATGACGCGCAGCGTCGGCATCGCGGCCTGGCTGATGCGGCGGAAGGTCCTGCCGTCCGCAAGCTTGCGGATCGACGTCGTCTGCACCCCGAGTTCCACGGTGTCCCAGCGCACGTCGGGCATCAGCGCCATCTGCTCGACGAACTGCGTGCCGCTGAAGGTCGAGTGCAGCACGACGACGTGGAAGGGGTCGACCAGGTTCTCGTAGTGCTGCAGCCAGTTGCAGGGGATGATGGCCGGGCCGCCGCCGCCGATGCTGTGGTCGTTGGCCTCGAGCATCTCGCCTTCGTCGAGGACCTCGAGGCACTCGTAGCGCGGGAGCACCGGCTTGCGGTCTGGCGGGCCCAGGTAGGCCCAGACGAGCCCGTACAGTTCCTGGATTGGGTACCAGGGCTGGCGGACCTTGTCCCGGTGCCGCGCGCCGGCCTCGGGTTCGCAGGGCTGCTCCAGGCACCGGCCCTGCACGTCGAAGAGCCAGCCGTGGTAGCAGCACCGGATGCCGCGTTCCTCGACCTTGCCGTAGTACAGCGAGGTGCCGCGGTGCGCGCAGTCAGGAACGACCAGGCCCGGGCGGCCGGCCTTGTCGCGGAACAGGATGAGGTCTTCGCCCAGCACGCGCACCTGGCGCGGCGTGTCCGTGGCATCGGCGGCGAGCCCGATGGGGTGCCAGTAGCGCCGCAGCAGCTCGCCCATCGGCGTGCCCGGGCCGACCTCGGTCAACTCCTTGCGGTAGGTGGGCGCCGGGCGGCCATAGGCCGTGCCGCCGTCGAGGGTCTCGGGGGT
>DAIMZU010000155.1:0-6346 GCA_036733845.1 Ramlibacter sp. | reverse complement strand
ATGCATCGCAGCAGGCCGCCCGCCTGGCGTGTGTCGTAGCCCGCGAAGTACAGGCCGTCCAGCGCGCCCGCTCCGCTCACCACCGTGGGCAAGCCCTTGCCATCGACCGGAATCGTCTCCTGGGGAAACAGTTCGGCCACGTTGCAGTGGTACCCGGTAGCCAGGATCACGGCATCGAAGGCCTCCTCGCGCCCATCGTGGAACCGGGCACCCCCGGGCGTGAGGCAGGAGATGCCGGGCCGCACCGCGATCGCACCGGTCTTGATCAGGGCCAGCGTGCCGACATCGATGACTGGCGTGCGCCCTTCTTCACGCAACTGGCGCAGTGGCGAAGCCGTCGGTGTCTCGATCCCCCAGGCACGCAAGTCGCCCACGGTGAGGTCGCGCAACACCCGTGCCACCGTATCGGCCAACCTGGGCGGAAGCCGCGATATCGCAATCGCGGTCATCTGCGTCGGCCGGCCGAACATGTCCCGCCGGACGATGTTGACCGGACCACGCACCGACAGCGTGGGGTGGGCGCCCTGCTCGGCCAGGTCCAGTGCGATCTCGGCGCCGGTGTTCCCCATGCCGACCACCAGCACCCGCTGCCCGGCGTAGGGCTGCGCGTCGCGGTATGAGGCACTGTGGGAGACCTGCCCACGAAACACGTCCTGGCCCGGCAGCCTCGGTTCGTGCGGCCGCCGGTTGGCCCCTGTCGCGAGCACCACCGCGGGCGAGACGAACGCACGTCCACTGCGGCAGTGCGTGACCCAGCCCTTCGGCTGCCGCGTGATCGACACGGCCTCCTCGCCGAAGTGTGGCCGCAGGTCGAAAGCCCGCGCGTAGTCCACGAGGTAGTCGACCACCTTCTCCCGCGGCACATAGCGCGGATAGTCGGCCGGAAAGGGATGGTGCGGCAGGCCGGAGTGTTCCTTGACTGTGTGCAGGCGCAGCCGGCGGTAGTGATGGCGCCAGCTGCTGGCGACGCCATCGGCGGACTCGATCATCTCCGCAGGAATTCCACGGTGTGCGAGGCAGCCCGCCACAGCCAGCCCGGCCGGACCGGCACCGACCACCAGGACAGATGTTTCGACTGGGCCGGGTGACGGAGTCGGCGTGGAATCGGTGTCCATGGTGCCAGCATAGTCCGCCAAGGGGCTCGGATCAATTGGTCCGGATGGGCTGGATGCGCCTTGTGATAGACTCCGGCGCTCCGCTGGCTTCGATGCCCAGCGGCGACCAGGTCCCGCAGCAGCCCTTCGCTGCACGCGGCGACGCAAACTCTCCATGCGTCGGGTTCTTAGCTCAGTTGGTAGAGCAGCGGACTCTTAATCCGTAGGTCGTAGGTTCGAATCCTACAGGACCCACCACCTTCAAAACCTCACGTGCACCACCCGGTGTTCACGGCCTCCCGGGCCCCACTTGCGCATGAGCGCACAATGGGCCTGCCGGTAACAGAGCAATATCGCCGCGCCCGGCTCCCAGGAGCGGCGCGTGAACATCTCTGACTTCATCGAGCAGCAGCTCGACCCCATCGTCGAAGAGTGGGTGGAGTTCGCCAGGAGTCGCGTGGCCCCGGCACTGGACTTCACGCAGGAGGAGCTTGCGGACCATGCAAGGGTCCTGCTGAAGGCGCTTGCGGCTGACATGCGCGAATCGCAAGGGGCCCTGGCCAGGCATGAGAAGTCACAAGGTGACAGCCCGGAAAACGCACCCGAGATCACCCAGCTGGCCCGTGACCACGCCGCGCAACGTTTCGAGCAGGGCTTCTCGTTCGACCACCTCGTTTCAGAGTTCCGGGCACTGCGAGCGTCCGTCATCCGGCGGTGGACGCGGCAACTTCAACAACCCGGCCGCGGCGACATCGACGAACTGACTCGCTTCGGCGAAGCGATGGACCAGGCCCTGTCGGAGTCCGCCTCGCTGTACGCCCGGAAGGTCGACGACTCACGCAACCTGCTGCTCGGCGTCCTCGGGCATGACCTGCGCACTCCCCTCGGTGTTGTCCACATGAGCGCCAGCTACCTGCTGAGAACCGACGCACTCGACGGTCCTCAGACCAAGGCCGCAGCGCGCATGCTCACCGCCGCGGAGCGGATGGGGGCCATGGTTCGTGACATTCTTGATTTCACGCAGACTGCATTCGGCGTGACCTTGCCGATCTCACCGTCACCGGCGGACATGGGAGACCTGGCACGGACGATCGTCGGCGAAGTGACCACACTGCTTCCGCAATGCAGGGTGGAGCTGTCACTGGAAGGGGACCTCGCGGGTCGCTGGGACGGCGCGCGGATTGCACAGTTGCTGTCGAACCTGCTCGCGAACGCTGCGCAGCACGGCGACCCCTCCCATCCCATCACGGTCCGCGCATGGGAAGAGAAAGGCGACGTGCTGGTTCATGTCCATAACAAGGGGGTTCCCATCCCCATGCAAGTCCAGAAAACCTTGTTTCTGCCTTTGCGCCAGGCGCCCGCCGCAGAAGGCGAACGGCGAATAGGGTCATCCGGGCTGGGGCTGGGCTTGTACATCACACGAGAGATTGCCGTAGCGCACGGCGGCAGCATCGCGGTGGCCTCTGACGCCGACGGTTCCACTTTCTCGGTGCGGCTACCGCGCACACCGCCGGTCGCGACTGACAGGCGCGCCAGGACGGCGCAAGCTGCGGGGTAAAGCCGGCCGGCGTGGAGTCCCGGAAAAGCGGGACTGCTGTGCGCCGTCCTCGATGAAGCAGCGCTCGCCCATCTGGCGAGGTTCAATCCAGCCGGATACCCGTGCGCTTGATGGCCTGGGCCCACCGTTCGGAATCCTGCTTGATGAAGGCCGAGAACGCCTCGGGCGTGCTGCCCGCGATCTCGCCGCCGTAGGAGCGCCACTTGTCGACCAGCGCGGGGTTCTGCTGGGCCGCCTTCTGCATCGCCGCGCTGAGCTTGTCGACCACCGCCTTGGGCGTGCCCGCTGGCGCGAACAGGCCGATCCATGCCGTGGGCGTGTAGTTGTCCGGCAGCCCGGCCTCGGCAAAGGTCGGAACGTCGGGAAAGCTCGGGTGGCGAGCCGTGCCCGTCATCGCCAGAACCTTGAGCTTGCCCGCCTTGACGTTGCCGATGGCGGCGGGCAGCGCATCGAACATCAACTGCACCTGTCCTGCGACCAGATCGGTGTAGGGGCTGCTGGTGTTGTAGGGAATGAAGTCCACCTTGGTGCCTGCGGCCGAGACGAACCACTCGCCTGACAGGTGCGAGTAGCTGCCGATGCCCGAACTGGCGGCCACGACACCGCCGGGGGAGGTTTTCAGCCGCGCGATGAGGTCGCGCGCGCTGGCCTGCGGCAGGTTGGCGTTGGCAATGAGCGCGGTGTTCAGGTAGCCGGCCAGGCTGATCGGCACAAAGTCCCGCTCGGCGTTGTAGGGCACCCTGGCGTACAGGTGGGGCACGATCGAGATGGCGCTGGTGGTGCCCATGACCAGGGTGTAGCCGTCGGGCGCAGCCTTGGCGGCAGCTTCCATGCCGATCATTGACGAGGCGCCCGGGCGGTTCTCCACCAGGACGGGTTGCCCCAGCACCTTGGACAGCTCCTGCGCGATTTCGCGGGTGTTGACGTCCGGACCCGTGCCGGCGGGCACCGGTGCGATCAGCTTGATCGGCTTGCTGGGATAAGCGACAGCCGGCGACTGCGCGAGGACGGGTGCGGCCAGCAAGAGGGCCAGTGCGGCAATGGCGCCGCGGCGATGCAGACGGGTCATGGCGATGTCTCCTTGGAAGTGCATGGGAACGCCGTTTCAATCCGGCGCGAAGGCGATTATGGGCTAAAAAATCTTGCTGTTATCAAAATACGATAAAAACCAAGGTTACACTACAGATTCCCAACGCTTAAAATCGCCTCAGTATCATCCGGAGACAACCTTGGCAAACCTCATCAAGCGACGCGGCTCGCTCGTGTTCAGTCACATGGGTTTCTACGTTCGCGATCTCGAACGCATGGCGGCCTTCTACCAGGACGTGCTCGGGTTCACGGTGACGGACCGCGGCGACCTGGGCACGGTGCAACTGGTGTTCCTCAGCCGCGACCCGACCGAGCATCACCAGGTGGTGCTCGCGAGCGGACGTCCTGCCGACCTGGCCTTCAGCGTAATCAACCAGATCTCCCTGCGCGTGCCCGACCTGGCGACCCTGCGCGAAGTGCGCGACAGCGTGCGCGCCGAGCCGTCCGTGACCGACCTGGTGGCCGCCACGCATGGCAATGCCGTGTCGATCTACTTCCGCGACCCTGAAGGCAACCGACTGGAAGTCTTCCTGGACACGCCCTGGTATTGCGAGCAGCCGCTGCGCGAGCCGATCGACCTGGATCGCGATGACGCTGCCGTCATGGCCCAGGCCGAGGCGCTGGCGCGAAGCCGCCCGCACTTCCAGCCCCGGTCGCAATGGATCGCCGAGATGGAGCGCCGCATGGGCTACACCGCGGAGGCCGCATGACCCAGCCCGTGGAGCAAGCTCCGGTCGACGTGGCCATCGTGGGCTATGGCCCGGCGGGCGCGACGCTGGCCAACCTGCTCGGCGAGGCCGGCCTGTCGGTGGTGGTGCTCGACCGCGAGGCGGCCGTCTATCCGCTGCCACGCGCGATCCACTTTGACGGCGAGGTGATGCGCGTGTTCCAGTCGCTGGGCCTGCGCGCGCAGGTCGAGGCCATTGCCAGGCCCGGCGTCGAGGGCATGCACTTCGTCAACGCCGAGGGCGAGACCCTGATGGTGCGCACCGGCACCAGCCTGCAGGGGCCGCACGCCTGCGCCAACAACTACTACTTCCACCAGCCTGAACTCGAGGCCGTCCTGCGCCACGGGGTGGCTCGCTTCCCCCACGTCCAGGTGCGGCTGCAGCATGAAGTCCTTGAAGTGACCGACGGCGCCGAACACGCCAGCCTGGTGATGCGAAACCGCGCCACCGATACGCGCGAGACACTGCACGCGCGCTGGGTCGTGGGCTGCGACGGCGCACGGTCGCTGGTTCGCCGCACCCTGGGATCGCCCATGGCGGACCTGGGACTACGCCAGAAGTGGGTCGTGTTCGACATGATCCTGAACGACAACGCACCGCCCATGCCGGAACATACCGTCCAGCATTGCGACCCGGCCCGGCCCATGACCTGGTGCAACGTGACGGGCCGCCGCCGCCGCTGGGAAATCATGGTCCTGCCCGGTGACGACGAGGCGCAACTGCTCCAGCCCGACACCTTGTGGCGGCTGGTCTCGCGCTGGCTACAACCCGAGCATGCGCACCTGGAGCGCGCCGTGGTCTACACCTTCCATTCGCAGGTGGCGCAGGGCTGGCGGCGAGGCCGCCTGATGATCGCCGGAGACGCCGCCCACCTCACGCCGCCCTTCCTGGGCCAGGGCATGTGCGCCGCCATCCGGGACGCATCCAACCTGGCCTGGAAGCTGCGCGCCGTGGTGCGGGGCGACGCCGCCGACACGCTGCTGGACACCTACGAAACCGAGCGTTCGCCGCACGTGCGCGCCTTCATCGAACTGGCCGTCCGCCTGGGACAGGTGATCCAGACCACCGATCCAGAGGCCGCGCGCGAGCGCGACGCGCGCTATCGGGCGGGAGAGCCCGAGCGCTTCACCTTCCCCGCGCCACGGCTGGGCCCTGGCGCCTGGCTGGGCGGCCATGAAGCCGCAGGGCGCATCTTTCCGCAACCGCGCCTGGCCGACGGGCGGCTGCTGGACGAGGCCGTGGGCAATCGCTTCGCAGTCATCGCCGAGCCGGCGCTGCTCGCGCAGTTGCTCCGGGGCCTTCACACGTCGTGGAGACAAGCCGGCGTGGTGGTGGTGCCGGCGGAGGACCCTTCACTGGCCGAATGGCTTCAGGCACAAGGCGCCGGGGCCGTCGTGGTCCGGCCCGACCGCTACGTCGCAGGCATCGCATCGTCGGCGTCTCAGCTCGCGGACGCCGCGGCCTGCATTCCGGCGGGTGCGCCTGCGGCTCACTGACCCCGGGGCCATGAACGAGAAATCCGATTCCAGCCTGGCTCGCATGCTGGGCGTCCTGGACCTGTTCAACGACCAGCAACTCACATGGACCGCCGAGTCCATTGCTGCCGCACTGCAGGTGTCGCTGCCCACCGGCTACCGCTATGTGAGGCTGTTGACCGAGTCCGGCCTTCTGCAGCGCACGGCAGACTCCCAGTACACGCTCGGTCCGCGCATCGTCGTCCTGGACCACTACATCCGTCAGGCTGATCCGGTGCTGCAGCACGGCGTCCCATTCATGAAGGAACTGGTCCAGACCACGGGGCTGGACTGTGTGATCACGGGCCTGTACGGCCACCAGCTGCTGGACACCCATCGCGAGTTCGGTCCCGCGCCCGAGAG
>DAIMZU010000154.1:0-6349 GCA_036733845.1 Ramlibacter sp. | reverse complement strand
GCCGTGGCCTGTCAGGTATCCGGCGGCAGTGCGGACAAGGATAGCAGCACAGGCGCGGTTTCTTCGAGGCATCGGCAGTCGAGCAGCACGGCGCCCTCTTCCAGCCTGCCGATCACCGGCAGCGGGAGCTTGCGCAGGGCCCCGAGCAGCCGGGCAGCCCAGCGGTCGCGCTCTCGCGCCGAGCCTTCTCGCCGTTCGATGCGCACGCCTGCGCTGGGCAGGCCGGACACCGGCAGCGCGCCGCTGCCGATGGTGCTGGCGCACTCGACCACCTGCACGAGGGCCCGCTCGCCGAGTCGAGCCTGCAGCGCGCCGGCGACCGCTGCAGCCGCCGGCACGATGTCTTCACGGGGCCGCACCAGCAGTCGCATCGTCGGCAACCGCTGGACCAGGCGATCGGGGTCGGCATACAGGCGCAGCACCTCGCCCAGTGCGGCCAGCGTCAGCTTGTCGACCCGCAACGCGCGCTTGAGAGGATTGCGCCGCAAGCGCGCGACAAGGGCCTTGCTGCCCGCGACGATGCCGCACTGGGGTCCGCCCAGCAGCTTGTCGCCACTGAAGCTGACGAGATCGACCCCCGCGGCGAGCGTCTCCCGCACCGTGGGTTCGTGCGGCAGCCCCCATGCGCGCAGGTCCGCGAGCGTGCCGCTGCCCAGGTCCGCGAAGGACACCAGGCTGCGTTCGCGCGCCAACGCGGCGACCTGTTGCATCGGCACCTGCGCGACGAAGCCCCGGATTTCGTAATTGCTGGGATGGACCTTCATCAACATGGCGGTGCGCGGGCCAATCGCATCGGCATAGTCGGTCAGATGCGTGCGGTTGGTCGTGCCGACCTCGTGCAGGCGGGCACCGGCCCGCGCCATGATGTCGGGGACGCGGAACTGCCCGCCGATCTCGACCAGTTCGCCCCGCGAGACGATCACCGGCCGCTGCGCCGCCAGTGTGTTGAGCACCAGCAGCACCGCCGCTGCATTGTTGTTGACGACGAGTGCCGCCTCGGCGCCCGTGAGTGCGCAGACGCGTGCCTCGACGTGCCCGTCGCGCTCACCGCGGCCGCCGCCGTCGAGGTCGAACTCGAGGTTGCAAGGCTCGCGTGCCGCGCGCGTCATGGCCTCGACGGCCTCGTCGGGCAGCAGCGCCCGGCCCAGGTTGGTGTGCAGCACTGTGCCCGTCAGGTTCGCCACCGGGCGCAGCGAAGCGGCAGAAGCGTCATCCAGCGTGCGCGCGACCGCCAGCGCCAGGTCGGCAGGCTCGAAGGCCGAGGAGGGTTGCGCAGACCAGCGCTCGCGCAGCGCACCCAGGTGGTCGCGGAGCGCGTCGCGTACCGGCACCCGACCGTGGCGTGCGACGACTGCAAGCAGCGGCTCGCTCTGCAGCAGCCGATCGATCGACGCGATCTGCGTTCGCTGGGCTGGAAGGGACATGGCGGCGTTATAGCAGGCGCTGAACACACAGGCGCGCGATTTCCCGATAGCATGGGTCCGGACGGCATCCCGCTGCGGGTGCACGGCTGCAGGGAGAGAACGATGAATGTTTCACGACGCGATTTCGCACGCTTGCTCGCGGGTGGCGGCACGGCGGCCGGCGCCCTGGTGGGTGCCGGAATGAGCCTGGCGCCCACCGCCGCGCGCGCCCAGCAGCTGCGCATCAGCCAGGCCAAGGCGACGCCCAGCATCTGCCCGTATTGCGCCGTGGGCTGCGCCACGCTGATCCACACCGTGGATGGACGCGTCGTCAACATCGAGGGCGACCCGCGCAGTCCGATCAACGAAGGGACGCTGTGCCCGAAGGGCGCGGCCATCTTCCAACTCCACGTGAACCCGAACCGCCCAACACAGGTCCTGCACCGTGCACCGGGTGCGGCCGACTGGGAAGTGTGGGACCTCGAGCGGGCGATGGCGCGCGTGACCGAGTTGACGAAGAAGACGCGCGACGAGACCTTCATCGAGAACCTGTCCGACGGCAAGAAAGTCAACTGCACGACCTCGATCTTCTCGCTGGGCGGCGCCACGCTGGACAACGAGTGGAACCACATCCAGCAGAAGCTGATGCGCGGCCTGGGCATCGTGCCCATCGAGAACCAGGCGCGAATATGACATAGCTCAAGTGTCCCCGGTCTGGGGACCAGGCTCGGCCGCGGTGCGGCCACCATGTATCCGCGGGCGATGGAGGACTCCGACTGCGTGCTCGTGATGGGCTCCAACATGGCGGAAAACCACCCGGTCGCGTTCCGCTGGCCGATGAAGGCCAAGGTCGAGCACGGGGCCAAGCTGATCCACGTAGATCCCCGCTTCACGCGCACCAGCGCGATGGCCGACATCTACGCGCCGATCCGCGCGGGCTCGGACATCGCCTTCCTCGGCGGACTGGTCAATTTCGTCCTGAACAACGAACGCTGGAACAAGGACCCCTTCTTCCGCACGTTCCTCACCACCTATACGAACGCGGCGACGATCGTGTCCGAGCAGTTCCGCGACACCGAAGACCTCGGCGGCGTCTTCTCGGGGCTCGTGGCGTACACCGGGGACGCCAAGGAGTGGCCGTTCAACGGCTTCATCGGTGAGTACGATTCCTCGTCCTGGGCGTACGCGCGGGCCGGCGGCGGGGGCGGTAGCGGTGGCGGCGACAACCAGGGTGGCGGGCCGCGCGAGACCGGCCGCGAGGACGGCGGCGGCCCGAACGAGCAGCGGATCACGCAGGCGGGAACCATCGCCGACCGCGGTCCGCCGTACGACAACATGGTGAGGGCATTGGTCCAGCCGCCTCCCCGCCGCGACGAGACACTCGCCGACCCCCGCTGCGTGCTGCAGGTGCTGCGCCGGCACTTCGCGCGCTACACCCCCGAGATGGTCGAGCAGGTGACCGGCTGTCCGCGCGATCAGTTCCTGCGCGTGGCGCAGACCATCCTCGACAACTCCGGCGCGGAGCGCACGACCTCGATCGCCTATGCGGTCGCCTGGACGCAGCACACCTACGGGGTGCAGATCATCGGGTGCGCGGCGCTGATGCAACTGCTGCTGGGCAATGTGGGGCGGCCGGGCGCAGGCGTCATGGCCCTGCGTGGCCATGCGTCGATCCAGGGATCGACCGACATCCCGACGCTCTACCATTCGATCCACGGCTACATGTCCCATCCTTCGGCGCTGGAACCGCACGGCTCGCTCGGCCAGTGGCTCGGCAAGGAAACCAAGCCCACCGGCTATTGGGCCAACACCCCGAAGTTCATGGTGTCCTATCTCAAGTCCATGTACGGGGCCGCGGCCACCCGCGACAACGACTTCGGCTACGACTGGCACCCAAAGATCATTGGCGACCACTCGCACATGCCGATGTTCGTCGCCATGAACGAAGGCCGCGTCAAGGGCATGTTCTGCATCGGCCAGAATCCCGCAACTTCGCTCAATGCCAAGGTCGAACGGGCCGGCCTGCGCAAGCTCGAATGGCTGGTGGTCAAGGACAACTGGCTGCACGAGACCGCGATGTTCTGGAAGACGGCGCCCGAAGTGCGCTCCGGCGAGGTCGCCACCGCCGACATCGCCACCGAGGTGTTCTTCTTCCCGTCGTCACAGGTGGCCGAGTACGACGGCAGCTTCACGAACACCCAGCGCCTGCTGCAGTGGCACTACAAGGCGGGCGACCCGCCGGGCGACTGCCGCTCCGACATGTATTTCACGTATGAGCTGGGCAAGCGGCTCAAGAAGCTCTATGCCGATTCGACGCTGCCCCGGGACCAGGGGTTCAAGAACCTGGTCTGGGACTACGAGGCCGACGACCCTCGCCAGCGTGAACTGGGCGAGCCGGAGTCCTTGAAGATCCTCAAGGAGATCAACGGCTACTACAGCAACGAACCCGGACGCCACGTGTCGGGTCCGGAAGACCTGGCCGAGGACGGCTCGACGAGCTGCGCGTCCTGGATCTACTGTGGCGTCTTCCCCTCGCCCACCGAGAACCGCTCGGCCAACCGCGAGGCGGACAAGCCCGGCGTGCGCGGCGCGCACCTGGGCTGGGGCTTTGCGTGGCCGTCCAATCGACGCATCCTCTACAACCGCGTGTCCGCCGACCCGCAGGGGCGGCCATGGAGCGAACGCAAGCGGTACATCTGGTGGGACGCGGCGCAGCGCAAGTGGACGGGCCTGGACGTGCCGGACTTTCCCACGGACAAGGCGCCCACCGCCCGGGCCGTGCCGGGCGCGACCGGCATGGACGCGCATTCGGGAACGGACGCCTTCATCCTGAAAGCCGATGGCGTGGGCTGGCTCTATGTCCCGGAAGGGCTGGTGGACGGCCCCCTTCCCACCCACTATGAGCCGGCCGAGTCGGTGGTTCGCAATCCGCTGTACAAGCAGCAGGCGAGCCCGGTGCTCAAGTACTGGAAGATCGACGGCAATCCACTGGCCGCTCTCGCGGACTCCAGGTTCCCGCACGTCATCACGACCTACCGCCTGACCGAGCATTACCTGGCCGGAGCGATGAGCCGATGGAACCCCTGGCTGGCCGAACTGCAGCCGGAGCTTTTCGTCGAGCTGTCGCCGGAGCTGGCGCGGGAGAAGGGCATCGCCAACCTCGACCGCGTCCGCATCACCAGCCCACGCGCCACGGTGCACGCGAAAGCGCTGGTGACCCGGCGCATGCGGCCCCTGCAGATCGCCGGGCAGACGGTGCATCAGGTCGGCATACCCTTCCACTGGGGCTGGGAAGGCCTGACGACTGGCGATGCGGCCAATGAGATGACCGCACTCATCGCCGACCCGAACGTCTCGATGCACGAGGGCAAGACCTTCGTGTGCAATGTCGAGAAGGCATGAACAGGAGCTGACGATGGCCGAACCGATGGGATTTTTCACCGACCCGACGGTCTGCATCGGCTGCAAGGCCTGTGAGGTCGCGTGCAAGCAGTGGAACCAGTTGCCCGCCTTCGACGACGAGCGCAGCACGCTGTCGGGCGACAGCTACGACAACACCCGCAAGCTCGATGGCACCCACTGGCGGCACGTGAAGTTCGTCGAGCAGTTCGACGAGGACCGCACCGACGGCCGCTGGACCATGCTGAGCGACGTCTGCAAGCACTGCGTGCAGGCCGGCTGCCTGGAGGTCTGCCCGACCGGCGCGATCATCCGCACCGAGTTCGACACCGTCGTCATCCAGTCAGACACGTGCAACGGCTGCAAGGCCTGCCTGGCGGCCTGCCCCTTCGGCGTGATCGACATCAACCCCGTCTCCAAGACGGCGCAGAAGTGCACGCTGTGCTACGACCGCCTGCAGGCCGGCATGGAGCCCGCCTGCTCCCAGGCCTGCCCGACGGACTCGATCGTCTTCGGGCCGGTGCGCGAACTGAAGGAAAGGGCGGGCCGGCGGGTGGAGCAGCTTCATGCGGCCGGCGAGAAGCGCGCCGTCCTGTACGGCGCCGACGAGAAGATGCTCGGCGGGCTGAATGCGTTCTTCCTGCTGGTGGACAAGCCCGAGGTGTACGGGCTTCCGCCCGATCCGAAGATGCCGAGCCGGCACCTCGTGCCGGGCGCGCTGTTCACCGTGCTGGGCGCGCTCGTCGTGGGCCTGGTCAGCATCTTCAACTTCCGTGACCGCCGCGCGGGCGACGCCGAAGGGGACTGAGCATGATCGACGCGCCGAGCAGTACCTGGTTCACTTCCTCGCCGCACTGGGACTGGCTGATCGTCCTGTACTTCATCCTCGGTGCGTTGGCGGGCGGCACCTACTTCCTCTCGTCGATGATGGACCTGACCGGGCGCGAAGGCAACCGGCGCCTGGCCCGGCTGGGCTATTTCATTACCCTGCCCTTGCTGCTGGTGATCGGCGTGGTGCTGATCGTCGACCTCGGGCGGCCGGACCGGTTCTGGCACCTGTTCATCGCGAACCACACCCTGCGGCCCATGTTCAAGTACTGGGTGCCGATGTCCCTGGGCTCATGGGGCGTCCTGCTTTTCAGCTTCTTCGCACTGCTGTCGTTCATCGCCGCCTTCGCCGAGCACCGCCACCCCGACTGGCGGCTTGCGCGCCGACTGCGGCCACCCGGCCTCGTCGGGATTCTCGTCAGCCTGTTGGGCGCCCTCCTCGCGCTGCACGTCACCGGCTACACCGGGGTCATGCTGTCGGTGCTGAACCGCCCCATCTGGTCGGATACCCCGCTTTTCGGCATGCTTTTCCTGGTGTCCGCCGTAACGATGGCGGCGGCGCTGCTGGTGCTGGCCGCCCGATGGCTGCAATGGGAGAGTCCCGGAGTCGCCTCGCTGCAACGCATCTGCGCCTGGCTGCTGGCGGTCCAGGTGGTCGTGCTGGTCGCGCTGTTCGTCTCGCTCGGATCGGCGGCCCGCGGGTGGCTCAACCTCTGGGG
>DAIMZU010000153.1:0-6378 GCA_036733845.1 Ramlibacter sp. | reverse complement strand
CTCGAGGAACTGGCGCATCCGCGCATCGCGCCGGGACGCGTCGAAATAGACCTCGACCACCGTGGACGGCGCGGTCTTCAGGCGCACGCCGACGGCGTGAAACCCAAAAAGGACTCGAGATGCTGACATGACGCCAATTATCATGCCCGGACTTTCCCGGACTGTCGACGCCGACCGGTGGCTGGCTAGAATCGCCCACCGGAGAATAGCACCATGGGATTAATACTCAAGTTCAACCTCGGCCTGCTGGCCATTTTTCTTTCGACATTTCCGCTGATGGACTTCGCGCTCGCGCAAGCCTCGGTCGACGACCGGCTGCTCGGCGGCCTGATGGTGGCCGCCTGGTGCCTCGCGCTCAACCTGCTGCTCGGCTGGACCGTCCTGCGGCCGGTGCGGCGGCTCACCCGCAGCGCCGAACGCCTGGGCGCCGACCCTGCTGGCGAGCCGGTGGCCGCCGCGCATGGTGACGAATTCGACCGCCTGGCAGGCGCTTTCAGGCGCCTGCACGGGCGACTCGACGCCGCGCGGCCATGAATTCGGGCGGGCGCCCGGGAGCGGTCCCCGCAGCCTCGATCGTCGAGGTGCGCTCCTGCAGCGTGCTGTTTGTCGACCTGGTGGGGTACTCGCGCCAGCCTGACGACGAGCAGGCCCTCATGAAGGGCTTGCTCAACGACCGCGTCAACCGCGCGCTCGAAGGCATACTGCCGGACCGCCGGCTCGCGCTCGACACGGGCGACGGCGTGGCGCTGGGCTTCAGCGAAGGACCGGCGGCGGCGCTCGCGGCCGCCATCCGCCTGGTGAGGCTGCTGCAGCCACACGCCGCTGAGCTGCCCGTGCGAATGGGCCTGCACGCCGGCCCCGTCCGCCAGGTCCTGGACATCAACCAGCGGCCCAACCTCATCGGTGACGCGATGAACGTCGGACACCGCATCATGGATTTCGCGCCACCGGGTCAGTTGCTGGCCTCCGAAGACTTCCTGGTGCTGCACGCGCGCATGGCTGGCGCCCGTTCCACCCTGTTCCACAGCCTTGGGCCCTCCGCCGACAAGCACGGGCGTGTGCATGAGCTCCACCGGCTCGAGCTCGCGGCATCGGACCGGCCCGGCCCGCGCGCGGCGGTGTCCCGGCCCCGGCCCCTGACGCATGCCCAGGTGATGGCCATCGAGGCCCTGCTGGAGCGCCACGTCGGGCCGGCAGCCCGCTCGCACCTGCGCAGGCAGATCGAACTCGGTCTCGATTCGGCCGCCCTGGTCGAGGCGCTCTCGCATGCACTGCCCGCCGGGCGGATTCGCCAGCGCTTTCTCGCCGAGGCCCTGCGCTCCGTCCACCCTGCCCTGCCGAACCAGGCCTTGGTGGCCAGCGCACATTAGCCGGCGGGCGTCGCAGTGGGTGCCGGAACGATCCGCCCGGCCTCCAGAGTGATGCGGCGGTCGCATCGCGCCGCAATGCCTCGGTCATGCGTCACCAGCACCAGCGTGGTTCCCCGCTCTCGGTTGAGGTCGAGCATCAGCTGCATGACGGATTCGCCGGTGGCGTGGTCGAGGCTGCCGGTCGGCTCGTCGGCCAGGAGTACCGAGGGCTGCACGACGAAGGCCCGCCCGAGCGCCACCCGCTGCTGCTCGCCCCCCGACAGAACGCGCGGGTAGTGCGACAGGCGCTCACCCAGGCCTACACGCTCGAGCATGCGCCTGGCCTGCTCGCGGGCATCGCGCCGCCCGGCGAGCTCGAGCGGCAGCATCACGTTCTCCAGTGCCGTGAGGTTGCCCATGAGCTGGAAGCTCTGGAACACGAATCCCAGGCGCTCCCCGCGCAATGCCGCCCGGTCGTCCTCGTCCAGCGCGAACAGGTCCTGCCCCGCGATGCGCACCGTGCCCGCCGACGGGGTGTCCAGGCCTGCGATGATGGACAGCAAGGTGCTCTTGCCCGAACCGGACGCACCGACGATGGCCGCCGTTTCCCCGGGGACCAGGGAGAAATCGATATCCCGGAGAATGTCGAGCGTGCCGGTCGAGTCCGTGACGGACTTGGAAACGTGCTCGACTGAAATGATGGGTTCAGACATGAAGTATTTGCTTTGGAACCGGCGGCGGCTTGTCGCTGCGGGCGTGGCCTGGGTGCTGTCCGGGCCCGGCGCCGCCACGGCGGCGGCCGCGCCGGCGGTCGTGCTGGTGGTCGGTGACTCCCTCAGCGCGGAGTATGGCCTCAAACGGGGCAGTGGCTGGGTGAGCCTGCTCGATCAACGCCTCGCCAGAGAGGGTATCGAAGCGCGGGTCGTCAATGCCAGCATCAGCGGCGACACCACGTCGGGTGGGCGCTCGCGCCTGCCGGCCCTGCTCGCGCAGCACCGCCCCACGCACGTCGTGATCGAGCTCGGCGGCAACGACGCGCTGCGCGGCCTGTCGCTGGACATGACCGAAGCCAACCTCTCGGCCATGACCCAGGCGGCGCGCAATGCGGGCGCGCAGGTGCTGCTCGCCGGCATCCAGCTGCCGCCGAACTACGGACGCGAGTACGGCGAGCGCTTTGCCGCGCTGTACGAGAAGGTGGCGAGGCAGCACAGGGTCGCGGTCGTTCCCTTCATCCTGAAGGGCGTGGCCGACCGCCCGGACGCTGCCGCCTTCTTCCAGGCCGACCGCATCCATCCGAACGAGCAGGCGCAGCGGCTCATGCTCGACAACGTCTGGCCCGAGCTGCGCAAGCTGCTGGCCCAACGGTGAACACCCCGTGACCGTCCATGTGATCCCGGCGGCCCAGGCCCTCGCCCGGCTGCCCGACTTCGATGCGGTGATCGACGCGCGCAGCGAGTCCGAGTATGCCGAGGACAGCCTGCCCGGCGCGGTGAACTGGCCCTCGCTGAACGACGAAGAGCGCCAGCAGGTGGGCACGCTGTACAAGCAGGTCAGCCCCTTCGAGGCGAAGAAGCTCGGCGCGTCGCTGGTGTCTGCCAACATCGCGCGCCACCTGCAGGCGCACGTGCTGGACAAGCCACGCGGCTGGCGGCCGCTTGTGTATTGCTGGCGAGGAGGCAAGCGCAGCGGTTCGCTCGCACTCGTGCTCGACCAGGTCGGCTTCCAGGTCCATCTGGTCGAAGGCGGCTACAAGGCCTTTCGCGGTGTCGTGCTCGACGAACTCCCCGGACTGGCCCAGCGCCTTCGCTACCAGGTCATCTGTGGCCCCACCGGATCGGGCAAGACACGCCTGCTGCAGGCGCTGCAGGCGCTCGGCGCGCAGGTCCTGGACCTGGAGGCGCTGGCCAACCACCGCAGCTCAGTGCTGGGGCTGGTGCCAGGGCAGAAGCAGCCGAGCCAGAAGCAGTTCGACACGCGCATCTGGCAGGCCCTGCGCAGCTTCGATCCGCTCCGGCCAGTCTTCGTCGAAAGCGAAAGCAAGAAGGTGGGCAACGTCGCCGTCCCGGACGGGCTCATCCTCGCCATGCGGGCCAGCCCCTGCATCCGCCTCGAATTGCCCGACGACGAACGCGTCGCGCTGCTGCTCGAGGACTATCCCTGGTTCGCACAGCAACCCGACTTCTTCTGCGAGCGCCTGGAGGCGCTCACGCAACTGCGCGGGCGCGAACTCGTGCAGCAGTGGCAGGAGGCTGTGCGCGCAGGCCGCACGGCGGAGGTCGTGCGCGAACTGCTGGTGCATCACTATGACCCGATGTATGCGGCATCGATCCGGCGCAACTTCGCGCAGTGGGAAACTGCCCGCGCCGCGCGGGCGTCCGACCGTTCGGCGGCCGCGATGGACCACCTCGCCCGCGATCTCGCGGCCGCTGCTTGATTTCAGGGTCGGACGACGGCCCCGCCGCCACTGACCCGCGCCAGGCGGGCCGACAACTCGGCCCAGCCGTCGGGGCGGCAGTCCGCCGGGAACGTCAGGGGCTCACCGGGCCGCCCGGCCAGGCGCGCGAGCCGGCCGCCGCCGGCCTGCAGGTAGGTCATCGTGGCCAGGTGCTCGCCGGTGTTCCGGTCTCGCCACGCTTGCCGGTGGACCGCGACGGGCAGCCAGAGGCCCGGCAAGGCGTCCGACACCACCGGCTCCGGCTGCCAGGCCGTGGACCCTGCGGCCGGGAACTGCAGCGTGAGTTCCGCGCGCTCACGGCAGGCGGCGTCGACCTGGCGTCTGGCGAGCAGTTCGTCGAGCAGCGGCAGCGGCAGCAAGGCCAGGACGAACACCACCTGTAACTCGCGCCGCATGGACGAATTGACAAGCAGGTGTGCGAGCCGGAAGGATGCCCAGGTAGACAGAAGGAGCCAGATGGCCAGGACCTGGGAGGCCAGCGGCGGCAGCGCGGGCCGCCAGGAAACAAGGTCAGCGGCGAATGCCCAGGACGGGGCAGCAGGAGTCACGCGTCATGCCTTCGGGGTGCGAAAGCATGGATTCTGTTGGCGGGACGTGTTCAGGACTTGTCAGCAGGCTGACCGCCTGCCGGGGCGCTGCCATCGGCCGGGGCGGGCTCGGCCCCCTCCTGCGGGCCGTCGCCGTCATCCGGACCGGTCTTGCGCTCGGCCCGCGCGCGCAGCTTGTCCTGCTTCTTGAGCTTCTTGGCCAGTTCTTTCTGGCGTTTCTCGTATCCGTAATTGGGTGTGGGCACAATGGCTCCCGTCGCGTCGATGGGGACAATGTACGCGATCCGGGGGATGGTCCAACCGCGCACACCGTCTGGCGCAAAGGCAGGCGATCAGTTCTCGTCATCGTCAAGCGAGCGTATGCCGTTGCGCACAGGTTGCTGCACGGCAGCGCCAGCGGCCAGCGAGGACTACTGCCGGGCGGCGGGGTCGAACGCACCGGACCGCTGGCTCTGAGACCGCGCATGCATCAGGCGAGTGCGCCAAGGCCCTGCTCGAGGTCCGCCTGCAGATCCTGGACGTCCTCCAGTCCGATGGAAAACCGAACCAGCGTTCCGGCGCCTGGCAGCGCTCCCGGGATCGTCCGGAGCCCCTGGAGCTCGTAGGGCACCACCAGGCTGACCGGACCGCCCCACGAAAATCCAAGTCGGAACAGACGCAGCGCGTCGCAGAAGGCCTCGACCTGCGGCGTGCCAAACCGGGCATCGAAGACCACCGAGAACAGGCCGGCCGCGCGATCGCGCGCGCCGCACACCGCGCGCCAGTGGGCATGTCCGGGCGAGCCCTCGAGCGCAGGATGCAGCACCTGGGCGACCTCCGGGCGGGACTGGAGCCAGCGCGCAAGTTCACGCGCAGCGCGGTCCTGCGCGTCGTACCGCAGCGTGATCGAGGGCAGCGACCGCAGCACGGCTTCGGCGTCGTTGGCGCCAATTCCCCAGCCCATGCGCATGTGGCAGCCCTTGAGCCGCACGTGAAGCGCCTCGTCGCGCGTGGTGATGCTGCCCATGAGCACGTCTCCGCCGCCACTGGGGTACTTGGTGAGGGCCTGCACCACGATGTCCGCTCCGACTGCGAAGCCATCGAAGGCCAGGCCGGCACCCCAGGTGTTGTCGAGCACGCAGAGCACGCCCCGGTCGTGGCAGGCCGCGGCGAGCTGCGCCACAGGCGGAAACTCCATGGTCACCGATCCGGGCGCCTCCAGCCACACGAGCCGGGTGCGAGGCCCGATCCGCCGCGCCAGGTCCTGCGGGTCCATCGCGTCGTACAGCTGGTGGGTGATGCCCCACTGGGCAAGTTCGGCGGCGGCCAGGGCCTTGGAGGGGCCGTAGGCGTTGTCCGGAATCAGGACCTCGTCGCCCGAGCGCAGAAGCGCCAGGTTCGTGGCCGCGATGGCCGCGAGCCCGCTGGGCGCGAGCAGGCACTGCAGCCCGCCTTCCAGGGCGGCGATGCGCGCTTCGAGCAGGAAGGTGGTGGGGGTGCCGTGCAGGCCGTAGGTGTAGCCGGCCTTGTGCTTCCAGTCGCGCGCGCGCATGGCCGCGACGTTCGGGAAGATGACCGTCGACGCCTTGAATACGCCGGGTTGCGGTGCCTCGAATCCTGCCGGCGGCAGGTACGGGTGATGGATCAGGTCGGTGATGCGGGAGTCCATCGGCCGATGTTACCGGCCGAAAGCGACCGCCCGCGGCGCAGGCATCCCCCGCCCCCGTCGCTTACAGGCGCCACTTCTCCAGCAGCTTCTCCGGGCCCATGCTGTCGTAGCTCTCGAAAGGCTGGTGGATCCAGGGATTGCTGGGAAGGAATTCCACCGTGTAGTCCGGCTGGAAAGTCGACAGTCCCTTGGTCCAGATGACGGCGGTTCGCAGTTCGGTGATCGGTTGGTAGTTGTTGCGCAACTGGTCGACCACCTTGTGCAGGGTCACGCCGGAGTCGGCGAGGTCGTCCACCAGCAGCACGCGCCCGGCGATCTCGCCCTTGGGCGTGGTGATGTAGCGCGCGATGTCGAGGTGGCCCTGCACCGTGCCGGATT
>DAIMZU010000152.1:0-6386 GCA_036733845.1 Ramlibacter sp. | reverse complement strand
CGCTGGTGGTGGTCTACTTCGGCATCGACGAGGCCGCCAAGGTCGTGATCCTGTTCTACGCCAGCTTCTTCGCAGGCGTGATCGTCATGTACGAGGGCGTCTCGCAGATCAGCCCCATCTTCATCAAGGTCGCGCGCACGCTGGGCGCGACCGACTGGGAGATATTCACGCGCGTGATCGTGCCCATGACCATGCCGCACATCCTCACCGCGCTGCGGGTGGCCCTGGGGGTGGCCTGGGCTACGCTTGTGGCCTCCGAGCTGGTCGCGGCGCAGCAGGGCCTGGGTGCGCTCATCCAGAGCGCGGGCACCTTCTTCCAGATCGACATCATCTACGTCGGCATCGTCTGCATCGGCGTGGTGGCGCTCAGCATGGACCTGGCGCTTCGCGTGCTCACGCGGCGCCTGGTGCGCTGGCAGGACCGGGTGGAGGCGCAATGAGCCCGCCCCGCATCGAATTCAACAAGGTCTCGGTTACCTTCGACACCGACCATGGGCCGCTGCGGGTGGTCGACGACGTCTCCTTCTCCATCCGCGACAACGAGTTCGTGTGCATCGTGGGGCCCTCGGGCTGCGGCAAGACCACCCTCATGAACATTGTGGCCGGCTTCGTCTCGCCAACCAGCGGGCAGGTCACGCTCGATGGGCGCCCCATCGAGGGCCCCGGGCGCGACCGCGGCGTCATCTTCCAGGAATACGGCGTCTTTCCGTGGCTGACCGTCGAGCAGAACATTTTGTTCGGGCTGCGGCTGGCCCACAGCGGAACCCCCCCGCGCGAGCGCGACGCCGTCTGCCGCGAGTACCTGCAGCTCATGGGCCTGTCCGACTTCGCCAAGGCCTTCCCCAAGACGCTGTCCGGCGGCATGCGCCAGCGCCTGGCCATCGCACGCGCCTACGCTGCCAAGCCCGACTTCCTGCTCATGGACGAACCCTTCGGCGCGCTCGACGCGCAGACACGCTCGCGCATGCAGGACCTGCTGCTGGGCGTGCTGCAGCGCGAAGGCAAGACCGTCATGATGATCACCCATTCGGTCGAGGAGGCGGTGTACCTCGCCTCCCGCATCGTGGTGGTCACCGCCCGGCCTGCGCGCATCAAGACCATCATCGAGGTGCCCTTCGGCTACCCCCGGCAGGAGTCCCTGCACGACTCCCCCGAGTTCGTCTCGATCAAGGCGCACCTGCGCGAGCTGGTGATGGCCGAGTACGAGGCTCAGCAGGCGCTCGGCGCCGGAACGGACTGACTTTCCGCCACCCACCCACCTGAGGAGATACGCATGGACAAGACCTTCCGCCCCCGTCGCCGCCAGCTGGTCATGGGCCTGGCTGCCAGCGGCGCGCTCGCCGGCATCGGCGCGCCCGCCATCGGCCAGCAGCGCACGCGCATCCGGGTGGGCTATGTCGACACGCTCGCCGTCACCGGCCAGCTCTGGACCGGCGTGCACCGGGGCCACTGGGCCAAGGAGAACATCGAGTTCGACCCCGTCAAGTTCAACACCGGCCTGGAGCTGTTCAACGCCATGATCGGTGGCAGCCTGGACATGCTGTCCACTGGCGCCGTCATCTCGAACTTCCCCGCCCGCGGCCAGGGCAAGGTGTTCCTGGTCAACAACATCGAATTCGCCACCGCCCAGCTCTGGGTGCGCGAAGACCAGAACGTGCGCACATGGGCGGACCTCAAGGGGCGCCGGATCTCCACCACCCTGGGCACCACCGCCCACGTCTTCCTCGACGCCGCGCTGCGTGCCAACGGCATCGACCCGGCCAAGGACGTCGAGCTCGTCAACCAGGGCATGCCGGTGGCGGTGACTTCCTTCATCACCGGCGCCGTGCCGGCGGTGGCGTTGTGGGTGCCATTCAACATGCAGGTGCGCCAGCGGGTGCCGTCCGCCAAGATGCTGGTCGACGCCTCCGCCTACTTCCCCAAGTCGGCCATCGTGGGCGGCTGGGCCACCCGGATGGACTACTACGAGAAGAACCGCGCCATCCTCGCCCAGGTGGTGCGGGGCTGGGCCGCCGCCAACGACGACCTCATCGCCAACCACGGCGCCATTCTGCCCGTCATCCAGCAGAAGAACTACGAACAGGTGCCCATGGCCGAACTCCAGGAGCAGTTCAAGGCCTCGCGCTACCACACCTCCGCGGAGTGGCGAAAGCTCTACCAGGACGGAACGGCCGGCAACTGGTTGCAGCAGGTCACGGACTTCTACACGCGCTTCGGCGGCATCCAGAACCCGGTGCCCGCCAGGACCTACTTCGACCCGTCGCTGCTGCTCGAGAACGTCAAGGCATGAGCCCTTCGGCCGGCTGGGATCACATCATCGTCGGCGCCGGCTCGGCTGGCTGTGTGCTCGCCAACCGGCTGGTGCGCGCGGGCCGGCGCGTGCTCCTGCTGGAGGCAGGAGGGGCCGACCGGTCGTTCTGGCTCAAGCTGCCTGTCGGCTACTTCCGCACCATCTACGACCCGAGGTTCTCGCGCCAGTTCGAGGTGGAGCCGCAACCCGAGTCCGGCATGCGGCGGATCGCCTGGCCGCGAGGCCGCATCCTCGGCGGATCGAGCTCGATCAACGGCCTGATCTACATCCGGGGCCAGCAGGCCGATTACGACGACTGGGCCCGGCTCGGCGCTGCCGGCTGGTCCTACCCCGACGTGCTGCCGTACTTCCTGCGATCCGAAAGCTTCAGCGGCCCCGCCAGTCCCTATCACGGCACCGGGGGAGAGTTGTGCGTCTCCCAGCTGCGCAACCAGGATCCCAGCTGCCAGGCCTGGCTGCAGGCGGCGCAGGAGTACGGCCTGCCCTTCAATCCCGACTTCAATGGCGCCACCGACTACGGCGTCGGCGCCTACCAGCTCTCGATCCGTGGCCGCTGGCGCTGCAGTGCCGCCACCGCCTTCCTGTTGCCGGTGCTCAGGCATCCCGGGCTCGACCTGCGCACCGGCGTGCTCGTCACCCGCGTGCTGTTCGAGCGCGGCCGGGCCATCGGGGTCGAATGCGTCCTCGATGGCCAGCGCCAGCAGTTGCGGGCCGAATCCGAGGTCATCCTCGCCGCGGGCAGCCTGCAGACGCCGCAGCTGCTCCAGTTGTCGGGCATCGGCCCGGCCGACCACCTGCGCGGACTGGGCATCGAGGTGCTGCACGACGCGCCCGAGGTCGGCGAGAACCTTCAGGACCACTACCAGGCGCGCACCATCGTGCGCCTGAAGGACCGCGTCTCGCTCAACGACCAGGTGCGCAGCCCGCTCGGGCTGGCTCGCATGGGGATGTCGTGGCTCGTGGGCTCCAAGGGTCCGCTGACCGTCGGGGCAGGCCAGGTGGGCGGCTTCGCCTGCACGCCGCTGGCCACCGGCGGCCGCGCGGACATCCAGTTCAACGTGATGCCGCTGTCGGTCGACAAGCCGGGCACGCCGCTGCACGACTTCTCCGGATTCACCGTCTCCGTGTGCCAGTGCCGGCCCGAGTCGACCGGCTCACTGCGCATCCGCAGCACCGACCCCACCGAGGCGCCGCGCATCGTCTCCAACTACCTCACCGCGCCGCGCGACATCCGCACGCTCCTGGAGGGCTTGCGCATGTGCCGCGAAATCTACAGCCAGAAGAGCTTTGCCGGGCTCTGGGTCGAGGAGAAACTGCCCGGCCCGATGGACCTGGAGACCTTCGCGCGGCAGCAGGGCGGCACCGTGTTCCATCCCACCAGCACCTGCCGCATGGGATCCGATGACCGGTCGGTCGTCGAT
Organism: Ramlibacter sp.; assembly: GCA_036733845.1. Lineage (GTDB taxonomy): Bacteria > Pseudomonadota > Gammaproteobacteria > Burkholderiales > Burkholderiaceae_C > Ramlibacter. Next base: position 2,654 of record DAIMZU010000152.1, on the reverse strand, counting down.
CCCGACCTGCGCGTTCGTGGCGTCCAGGGCCTGCGGGTGATCGACGCCTCCGTCATGCCGCGCATGGTATCCGCCAACACCAACGCGGCCACCATCATGATCGGCGAACGCGGCGCAGCCAAGGTGCTCGGGACCGACCGGAACGCGGTCGGCAACGCGTCCGGCACGCCGCTCGGCGCCGGGGCCGGGCTGACGGTATGACCGACTCCGGCGCGCTCGCGCACTTCATCTCGCGGGTCCGGCGGGCCACCGAACGGCCCACCGAAGCCGAGGTGCTCGCCGCAGTGGTGGCGGCCATGAAAGACCTGGTCGACCGTGACGACTGGCTCCCGCCGGAATCCGCCCGCCCGCACCCCCAGCATTACCAGCAGTACCTCCTGCATGCCGAGCCCGGCGGAGGCTTCAGCGTGGTCAGCTTCGTCTGGGGGCCGGGGCAGCACACCCCCATCCACGACCATGGCGCCTGGGGCGTCATCGGCATGCTGCGGGGTGCCGAAGTGGCGCAGGCCTTCACCTGGACCGGCGGCGCCCTCCAGCCCGGCCCGCAGGAACGCCTGGAGCCCGGCGACACCGCCGTCGTCTCGCCCGCGCTCGGCGACATCCACCAGGTGCGCAACGCCTTCGACGACCGCGTCTCCATCAGCATCCACTGCTATGGCGTGGACATCGGCCAGCAGCGCCGGCACGTGTTCGACCCGGCGACCGGGGCGCGCAAGGAATTCGTGTCGGGGTACGCCAAGGCCTGAGACTGCCCGAAGCCCCAGGCAGCTGTCCGCTTCGGCATCCGCCCCCCGGGGCCTGTCGGCATGTCATCGTCGACGTGCAGGCCAAGCTGATGCGGGACCTTCTGCGCGATTCCCGCGACATCGGCAGCATCCGGCGACGCGTGGTGAATATCGACGGCTCGGTCCACACCCCCAGCAGCATTCCCTCGCTCCTTGAGGAGACGCTGAACGCCATCGTCGACAAGGTGCGGAACAACCGCAATCCGGTTGAGGCCGCCTTCTTCCTGTGGGTCAATCTGGCCTACCTGCAGCCCTTCGCGGACGGCAACAAGCGCACGAGCCGCCTGAGCGCCAACATGCCGCTCATGCTCTACAACTGCGCACCACTGTCATTCCTGTACGTGGAGCGTTCGGACTACGCGACCGCCATGCTCGGTGTCTACGAGCAGCGCAACGTGGCTGCGGCGGTGGACTTGTTCGAGTTCATCTACCGCCGCTCGATTCAGAAGTACAGCGTCCTGCGCGCCTCTCTGTCAGCGGCCGACCCGATTCGGATCAAGTACCGGCAGGCCCTGAACGAGCTGATGCAGTTCGTGGTCTTCCATGGCCGGACGCTGGACGCCGCCTTCGCCGACGTGCAAGTCGATGCCGCTGACAGCGCGGCGCTGCGCCTCATCGCGAACACCGAGCTCGACCAGCTGGAGCAGTACAACTGCGCCCGGTACAACCTCGCGCGAGGCATGACGCAGCGATGGATAGACGCGGGGCGGCGCCGTTGATGGGCCTGGCATTTGGACCTGCTGCCTGAGCCGTGACGGTGATGCGAGAACGGTTCTGGATGGTGGCTATGGAGGTCTCCAGGTTGTGGAGACTCCTGTAGCCAGCGGGCTTTAAATTTCTGGGCTCTACGGTGCTGATGAACTCAGTTCCGTGCCGCAGATTTGCCGCAGAACTTATACGCGACGACCTTATTGCGAAGTCTGCACTTCGCTAATTGCTTGTCACGTAGGGAATTCCTGGTCGGGGTGAGAGGATTCGAACCTCCGGCCTCTACGTCCCGAACGTAGCGCTCTACCAGGCTAAGCTACACCCCGATTTGCCCCTTGCGCAGGGCCACCAGAAGAAATCCCGGGTGATCCGGGATTCAGTGGCGCCGCTCAAGCAGCGAAGACGGCAATTGTAGCAGACCCTCGCGCCACTCATTCGCGGGCAGCATGTCCAGGCAATCGATGGCGCGGCGGGCCTCTGCCGAGGCGGCTTCGCGGGCCACCTCGAGGGCGCCGGTGTCGCGCACGATCTGCACGATGGCGTCGAGGTCGTCGACCGAGCCGTTCTCGATGGCCTTGCGCACGAGCTCGCGCTCGGCCGGCGTTGCGCGGCGCATGGCAGCGATCAGCGGCAGCGTGGCCTTGCCCTCGCGCAGGTCGTCGCCGATGTTCTTGCCCATCTCGGCGGGGAGGCCGTCGTAGTCGAGCACGTCGTCGATCACCTGGAAGGCGGTGCCCAGGGCCTGGCCGTAGTCGGCACAGGCCAGTTCCACTTCGGGCGAGGCACCGGACAGCAGGGCGCCGAGCCGGGTGCTGGCCTCGAACAGCTTGGCCGTCTTGGAGCGGATCACCCGCAGGTAGCCTTCTTCGTCGAGCGAGGCGTCGTGCATGTTCATCAGCTGCAGCACCTCGCCTTCGGCGATGACATTGGTGGCCTCGGCGAGGATTTCCATGACGCGCATGTCGTGCGCGTCCAGCATCATCTGGAAGGCGCGCGAGTACAGGAAGTCGCCCACCAGCACGCTGGCCGGGTTGCCGAAACGCTCGTTGGCCGTCTCGCGGCCGCGTCGCAGCGTGGATTCGTCGACCACGTCGTCGTGCAGGAGGGTGGCGGTGTGGATGAACTCGACCACCGCGGCCAGGTTGAAGCGCTGCTCGGAGC
>DAIMZU010000151.1:0-6407 GCA_036733845.1 Ramlibacter sp. | reverse complement strand
GTCCGAGTTGTCGCTCGGTCCCAGCAGGTCGCTGCCGCGGCCGCTTGGCTGTTGGGGGGCGGGGTTGCCCCCGAGGATGCTGCTGTAGGCCATGGGGTCTCCTGTCATTCGCTCCCGGCCACCCGTGAAGCGTCGTCGAAACAGTGTGGCCCCGCGCGGCTGCCCATCCACGTCGGCTTGCTCTGGCGGGTGCTGTCGGACGGCGCGCCGGGCCTGACGCGGCTGCGGGTACGATGAGGCCCACCAGGCACACGAGCCGCCGCCAATGACCGCTTACCTGCTCGCCCTCGACCAGGGCACGTCCAGCTCCCGCAGCATCGTCTTCGATGCGCAGGGCCATCCCGTCGCCATGGCCCAGCGCGAGCTGGCGCAGTCCTACCCGCAGCCCGGCTGGGTCGAGCACGATCCGATGGAGATCTGGCGCAGCCAGCTCGAGACCGCGCGCGAGGCACTGGCCCGTGCCGGCGTGCCGGCGTCCCGCATCGCTGCCGTGGGCATCACCAACCAGCGCGAAACCACCGTGCTCTGGGACCGCCGCACCGGCGAGCCGGTGCACCCGGCGATCGTCTGGCAGGACCGCCGCACCGAACCGCTGTGCGCCCGGCTTCGTGAGCAGGGGTGCGAGGCGCTGGTGCGCGCGCGCACGGGGCTGGTCATCGATGCGTACTTCTCCGGGACCAAGCTCGCCTGGCTGCTCGAGAACCTGCCCGGGGTGCGGTCGCGCTCCGAGCGCGGTGAACTCGCATTCGGCACCATCGACACCTGGCTGCTCTGGCAGCTCACCGGCGGTGGCGTCCATGCCACCGACGTGAGCAACGCGTCCCGCACCCTGCTGTTCGACGTCCGGCGCAACCGCTGGGATGCGGATCTGCTGGCGATGCTCGGCATTCCCGAGGCCCTGCTGCCCCGCGTGCTGCCCTCCAGTGCCCCCTTCGGTGAGATCCGCAGCGACCTGCTGGGCGCCGCCCTGCAGGTCGGCGGAATCGCGGGGGACCAGCAGGCGGCCTTGTTCGGGCAGGCGTGCTTCGAGCCCGGCATGGCCAAGAACACCTATGGCACCGGCTGCTTCATGCTGATGCACACCGGCGGGTCCTTCCAGGCGTCCGCCAACGGGCTGGTGACCACCGCCGCCGCCCAGCTCGACGAGCGGCCGGCCTACGCCCTGGAGGGCAGCGTGTTCGTCGGCGGCGCGGTGGTGCAGTGGCTGCGCGACGGCCTGGGCGCCATCCGCAGCAGCAGCGACGTCGAGGCGCTGGCGGCCAGCGTCCCTGACGCGGGCGGCGTCAACCTGGTGCCGGCCTTCACCGGGTTGGGCGCGCCCTACTGGAAGCCCGATGCCCGCGGGACGATCACCGGACTCACCCGCGGCACCACCGTCGCGCACATCGCGCGGGCCGCCCTCGAAAGCATTGCCTGCCAGAGTGCCGCGCTGCTGCAGGCCATGGATCGCGATGCCCGGTCGGCGGGCGTGGCGCTGGCCGAACTGCGGGTGGACGGCGGCGCCAGCGTCAACGACCTGCTGATGCAGTTCCAGGCCGACCTCCTGGGCATTCCGGTCGTGCGGCCTGCCGTCACCGAAACCACCGCCTGGGGCGCGGCCTGCCTGGCGGGGCTGTCGGCCGGGGTGTGGTCGCACCCGTCGGAGCTGGCGCGGCTTTGGCGGGCCGAGCGGGTGTTCGAGCCCGCGTGGGACCGCGGCCGGGCCCAGGAACGCATGACGCTGTGGGAGCAGGCGGTCCGGCAGGCCTGCGCCGGCTGAGCGGAGGCCGGCCGGCGCCTGCGGCGTTCACGCGGGTGCGGCCTCGCGCGGTCCCCGCCCGCCGAAGATGGCCGTGCCGACCCGCACCAGCGTCGAGCCGGCGGCGATCGCGGCCTCGAGGTCGGCGGTCATGCCCATCGAGAGCGTGTCCAGCGGAAGCCCGGCTTCCCGCAGTTCGTCGAACAGGGCGCGGGTGCGCAGGTGCACCGCCTTCTGGGCGGCGAAGTCGGGGGCGGGCTCCGGGATGGTCATGAGGCCGCGCAGCGACAGCCGCGGCAGCAGGGCGACTTCCCGGGCGAGCGCCAGCACCTCCTGGGGCGCGACGCCGGCCTTGGAGGCCCCCCCGTCGATATTGACCTGGATGCAGACATTGAGCGCCGGCAGGTCGCCGGACCGCTGCTCGGACAGGCGCTGCGCGATTTTCAGGCGATCGACGGTGTGCGCCCAGTCGAAGTGGCTGGCCACCAGCCGGGTCTTGTTGCTCTGGATCGGGCCGATGCAGTGCCACTTCAGGGGCAGGTGGGCCAGCAGGGCCATCTTCTCGACGGCTTCCTGGATGTAGTTCTCCCCGAACGCACGCTGGCCTGCGGCGGCCGCCTGCTGGACGGCCTCGGCCCCGAAGGTCTTGGAGACCGCCAGGAGCGTGACTTCGTCCGGGCTGCGTTGCGCGGCTGCACACGCCGCGCGGATCCGGTCCCGCACGTTCTGGAGATTGACATCGATCGTGGTCATAATCGGGGCGGCAGACTCAACCGTGACGGAACCATCGTGGATATTACCCAGCTGCTGGCGTTCAGCGTGAAAAACAAGGCCTCGGACCTGCACCTGTCCGCCGGCCTGCCACCGATGATCCGGGTCCACGGGGACGTGCGGCGCATCAACGTCGAGGCGTTGGACCACAAGGCGGTCCACGGCATGGTGTACGACATCATGAACGACAGCCAGCGCAAGCAGTACGAAGAGTTCCTGGAAGTGGACTTCTCCTTCGAAATCGAAGGCCTTGCGCGCTTCCGGGTCAACGCCTTCAACCAGCAGCGCGGCGCGGCGGCGGTGTTCCGGACCATTCCGTCCAAGATCCTCACGCTCGAGCAGCTCAACGCGCCCAAGATCTTCGGCGACCTGGCCCTCAAGCCGCGGGGGCTGGTCCTGGTGACGGGGCCCACCGGCTCGGGCAAGTCGACCACCCTGGCGGCCATGGTCAACTACCTCAATGAGACGGAGTACGGTCACATCCTCACCGTGGAAGACCCGATCGAATTCGTCCACGAGTCCAAGAAGTGCCTGATCAACCAGCGCGAGGTCGGGGGCATGACGCTGTCGTTCGCGGCGGCGCTCCGCTCTGCGCTGCGCGAAGACCCCGATGCGATCCTGGTGGGCGAAATGCGCGACCTGGAGACCATCCGACTGGCCATGACCGCCGCCGAAACCGGCCACCTCGTCTTCGGCACCCTGCACACCTCCAGTGCGGCCAAGACGATCGACCGCATCATCGACGTCTTCCCGGCCGAGGAAAAGGAAATGGTACGCGCCATGCTGTCGGAGTCGCTGGTGGCCGTCATTTCCCAGACCCTGTGCAAGATCAAGGACGGCTCCGGCCGGGTGGCCGCGCACGAGATCATGATCGGCACCCCCGCCATCCGCAACCTGATCCGCGAGGCCAAGGTGGCGCAGATGTATTCGGCCATCCAGACCGGCAGCGCCTACGGCATGCAGACGCTCGACCAGTGCCTGACCGACCTGGTCAAGCGCAACCAGATCAACTCGGCCGAAGCGCGCAGCAAGGCCAAGAACCCCGACGCTTTCCCGCTTTGATGCGCGGCACAGCGACCTCCCCCCGACAGAGGAACCCCGCACCATGAAAAGTGTCCTGGGCCTGTTCAAGCGACCGGCCGCCGACGAGTCCCCCCGGGCCGAGGTGACCGACTCGCTGATGTTCTCCACCGCCTTCATCGAGCAGGGCCTGGAGCAGGGCATGCTCGTGCCCTGGGACGCGCGCGCTGTCGAAGTCGGCGCCAAGCGCCTGCCGGCGGCGCAGGGCGGCAAGCTGCTGCGCGCGCTCTGGTCCAAGGACAAGTTCATGAGCCGCCTGACCGAGCCCGCCATGAACCGCATGGAGCGCTTCTTCGAGTACGCGAGCGTTCCGGCCGATCGCGACGTCATCCGCCAGGACGAGTACAGCAACTTCATGGTGGTGCTGCTGTCCGGCAGCGTGGCCGTCGACCGGGTCCAGCCCTGGGGCGAGCACGTCCGGCTCGCCGAAGCCCGGCCCGGTGACATCCTGGGCGAGATGTCCCTGCTCGACAGCGGCGCCCGCTTTTCACACTGCATCACGCTGACCGAGTGCGAGATCGCCGTCATGGACGCGCAGTCCCTGGACGACATGATGGCCAACGACCCCCCACTGGCGGCCAGCCTGGTGGGCCTGCTGGCACGCAAGCTCTCGCTGCGCCTGCGCGCAGTGAGCGCGCGGGTTTCGGACAGCGGCCGCTGAGCGCCCCCGTCAACGCCAACCGCACGGACTCCGAATGGAACGCGACCAGGCGAGCAAGTTCATCAACGATCTGCTCAAGCTGATGATCAGTCGCAACGGAAGCGACCTGTTCATCACCGGAGACTTCCCGCCTGCCATGAAGGTCGACGGCAAGGTCACCAAGGTGTCGCCGCAGCCGCTCAGCGGCAACCACACGCTGGCCTTGGCCCGCGCCATCATGAACGACCGGCAGGCCGCCGATTTCGAGCGCACCAAGGAGTGCAACTTCGCGATCGCGCCGTCCGGTGTCGGGCGTTTCCGCGTCAATGCCTTCGTCCAGCAGGGCAAGGTCGGCATGGTCCTGCGCGTGATTCCGCAGACCCTGCCCACCCTGGACGGGCTGAACATGCCGCCCGTCCTCAAGGAGGTCGTGATGTCCAAGCGCGGCCTGTGCATCCTGGTCGGGGCCACCGGATCGGGCAAGTCGACGACCATGGCCGCCATGATCGACTGGCGCAACGAGAACTCCTTCGGCCACATCATCACGGTCGAGGACCCCATCGAGTTCGTCCACCCGCACAAGAACTGCGTGGTGACGCAGCGCGAGATCGGCCTGGACACGGACAACTGGGAAGCTGCCCTCAAGAACACCCTGCGCCAGGCGCCGGACGTCATCCTGATGGGCGAAATCCGCGACCGCGAGACGATGGAACATGCCATCGCCTTCGCCGAAACCGGCCACCTGTGCCTGGCCACCCTGCACGCCAACAGCGCCAACCAGGCGCTGGACCGGGTGGTCAATTTCTTTCCGGAAGAGCGCCGCACCCAGCTTCTGATGGATCTGTCGCTCAACCTGCGCGCCATGATTTCCCAGCGCCTGGTCCCGCGCGAGGACGGCAAGGGACGTGCGGCCGCGATCGAAGTCATGCTCAACTCGCCCCTGGTGGCCGACCTGATCTTCAAGGGTGAGGTGGTGAACATCAAGGAGATCATGAAGAAGAGCCGGAACCTCGGCATGCAGACCTTCGACCAGGCCCTGTTCGACCTGTTCGAGTCGGGTGCCATCAGCTACGAGGATGCGCTTCGCAACGCCGATTCCGTCAACGACCTGCGCCTGCAGATCAAGCTCCAGAGCCAGCGCGCCAAGACCCAGAACCTGTCCGCCGGGACCGAAGGCCTGGCGATCGTCTGACGCGCCCGCGTCGCGGCGGCCGGCGAGAGGGCCGCCGCCGTGCCCAGCCCGTTCCCCTGTTTTCCAAAGAGAGGTCACCGCGTGAGCAGCATCCAGTCCAGAACCTACGAACCCACCCCTGCGCGCCGGGTTGCCTTCCTTGGCCTGGGCGTCATGGGGCTGCCGATGGCGGGCCACCTGGCGCGCGCCGGCCACTCGGTCACGGTCTACAACCGCAGCCCTGCCAAGGCACAGGCGTGGGTCGCGGAGTTCGCCGGGCGCAGCGCCCCCACCCCTCGCGAGGCCGCCGCCGGCTGCGACCTGGTCTTCTGCTGCGTGGGCAACGACGACGACCTGCGCGCGGTGGTCCTGGGACCCGACGGCGCCTTCGCCGGCATGGCGCCCGGGAGCATCTTCGTGGACCACACCACGGCCTCGGCCGACGTCGCGCGTGAACTGAGTGCGAAGGCGCAGGCGGCTGGCCTGTCGTTCATCGATGCGCCGGTCTCCGGCGGACAGGCCGGGGCCCAGAACGGCCAGCTGACCGTGATGTGCGGCGGGGAGGCGGCCGCATTCGATGCCGCCCGCCCGGTGGCGATGGCCTTTTCGCGCGCGTTCACCCGCATGGGCGACAGTGGCGCGGGGCAACTGACCAAGATGGTCAACCAGATCGCCATTGCCGGCCTGGTCCAGGGCCTGTCCGAGGCGATTGCCTTCGGGCAGCGGGCCGGCCTGGACATGCACCAGGTGCTCGACGTGATCGGCAAGGGGGCGGCCCAGAGCTGGCAGATGGACAACCGCGGCAAGACCATGGTCGAGGACCGCTTCGACTTCGGCTTTGCCGTCGACTGGATGCGCAAGGACCTCGGACTGGTGCTCGAGGAGGCTCGCCGCAACGGCGCCCGGCTGCCGGTGACCGCGCTGGTCGACCAGTTCTACGCCGACGTCCAGGCCCTTGGCGGGCAGCGCTGGGATACCAGCAGCCTCATCCGACGGCTGCGCTAGGC
>DAIMZU010000150.1:0-6438 GCA_036733845.1 Ramlibacter sp. | reverse complement strand
CATCGAGGCCGCGAGCACGGGGGGGCTGCTGCAGTCCGTGCGGCTGTTCGACCTGTACAAGCCGCAGCAGGCCTCCGGCGGCCTGGCCAGCGGCGAGAAGAGCCTGGCCGTTCGCCTGACCCTCGCCAGTGGCGTGGCGACGCTGACCGACGAACAGATCGACGCGGCCGTGCAGGCCATCGTCGACCGGGCGGCGAAGGACCTCGGCGCGAGGTTGCGGGCCGGATGACCATGGACGCCTTCAATCCTGCCGCGGACGACGACGCCATCCTCGACTTCACCGTCGAGAGCCTCGAGACGGCCGCCCTCACCAAGGCACAGCTCGCCGAACTGCTGTTCGACCGCATCGGCCTGAACAAGCGCGAGTCAAAGGACATGGTCGATGCCTTCTTCGACCTGGTCCACGACCGCCTCGTCGAGGGCGAAGACGTCAAGATCAGCGGCTTCGGCAACTTCCAGATCCGCACCAAGGCGCCGCGGCCGGGCCGCAATCCGCGAACCGGCGAGTCGATCCCGATCGCCGCGCGCCGCGTGGTCACCTTCCATGCCAGCCAGAAGCTGAAGGATCAGCTGCAGCCGCCGGCGCGGGACGACTGAACGCCGAAGCCACCGGCCCCGCCCGCTCCCCGGAGCAGCGTCTTTTTTTTGTTGCCATCGCGTGTGCCTCTGGCACGGGCGTTCGGCTTGCAGTAATCTTTCGAACCCCCTGAGTCTGTCTTGCTCCCATGGAGAAAATCCTGCCGCCGATCCCCGCCAAGCGCTACTTCACCATCGGTGAAGTCAGTGAGCTGTGCGGCGTCAAGCCGCATGTGCTGCGCTACTGGGAGCAGGAGTTCACCCAGCTGCGGCCCATGAAGCGGCGCGGCAACCGGCGCTACTACCAGCACCACGAGGTGCTGATGATCCGCCGCATCCGCGAGCTGCTCTACGACCACGGCTTCACCATCAGCGGCGCGCGCAACCGCCTGCAGGAACTCGGACTCGCGGCGGGCGGCCGCCGTCGCGGGTTGCCGGCAGCCGGGGCTGGCGGGGCGCTCGAGCATGACGAAGTCGATGCACTGCCAGGTGCCGATGTTGAAGACGAGGAACTGGACACGGACTTCCAGGACAGCCTCCCGGCTTCCGGCATGCCGGCTGCGGCCGCCGCACAAGCCATCGCTCGCGCTGCCGAGACGCCGGCCAGCGACGTCGTGCAGCAACTCGTCCTGCTTCGACGCGAACTCTTCGAGATTCGCGATCTCTTGTCACCTTCCTGGTGATCCACCGCGGAAGAGCCTCAAAGACAGTCTATAATCTGAGGCTTGTCGGCGTGTAGCGCAGCCTGGTAGCGCACTTGCATGGGGTGCAAGGGGTCGCGAGTTCGAATCCCGCCACGCCGACCATTCATTCGCAAGCCCGGTATCTGAAAAGGTACCGGGCTTTTTGCGCTTCATGCGCGCGATCTTCCCGCGTCATCCCCGCTCTCGCCCGTCATCCCCGCGAAGGCGGCGCAGGAGCGCGGTGCGTCCGGAGTTGAGATTGGGCGGGCGTGGGTCCCTTCTTTCGCAGGAATGACGCAGGTGGGTTACGTGGTCGGAGCAGCCTCGCCGTCATCCGCGGGCAGCCGCAGGACGAAGCGGCTGCCGCGGCCTTTCCCAGGGCTTTGCGCATGCACGCTGCCGCCGTGCAGGTCCGCCACCTTGCGGACCACGTGGAGCCCGATGCCCAGCCCCTCCGGCGCGGTGCCGTCCCCCGGCACCTGCGTGAACAACTCGAAGACGCTGTCAAGCATATGTGCCGGGATACCGCACCCGTTGTCCTCGACAACGATTGCATGGCAGGCGGGCTCACGCTCGAGCCGCAGCACGATGTGTCCGCCCGGCTCGGTGTAGCGTGCTGCGTTGTTCAGGAGGTTGGCGACTGCCTGCGTGATCCGTCCGGCATCGGCCTGTGCCATGGCGGGCGCATCGGGCATGCGCGACTCGAAGTGGTGACGGCGCTGCTCGAGCAGCGGGCGGCTCGTCTCGACGGCGTCCCGCAGGACATCCCGCAGGTCCACCCTGTCGCGCTGCAGGACGATGGTTCCGCGGGTGATCCGGCTGACGTCCAGCAGGTCGTCCACCAGTCGGGTCAGGTGCGTGACCTGCCGCTCCATGCGCACCTGGGTGCGGGCGACGACATCCGCATCGTGCCCCGCGACGCGCAGCAGGTGCACGCCGCTTCGCAGCGGCGCGAGCGGGTTGCGCAACTCGTGCGCGAGCGTCGCCAGGAATTCGTCCTTGCGGCGGTCGGCCTCGAGCAGGGCCTCGGTCACGCGCTTGAGATCGTGGACGTCCGTGTTGCTGCCGTACCAGGCGGCCACCTGGCCGCGGGTGTCGCGGACGGGGCGGGCACGAACCGCAAACCATCGGTAGGCCTCATCGGCCATTCGCAGTCGGATCTCGTACTCGAGCGGCTGCAACGTGGCCATTGACGCCTGGAACGCCTGCTGCACGCCGGCCGAGTCATCGGGGTGGACGTGAGAGGCCCATCCATCGCCCAGCGCCTGGGCCGCGGACACGCCGGTGTAGGTCTGCCACCGCGAGTTCATGTACGTCACGGTGCCCTGCGCATCGGTGACCCAGATGATCTGCGGCACGGTCTCGGCGAGGTGGCGGAAGTCCGCCTCGCTTTGCCGCAGGCGGATGTCTTCCTCCCGGGCGTGCCGATACTGGGTGCCGGCATGGATGGCCAGCCATCCCAGTGCCGCCGCCACGGCTGCGTAGATCATGGCGCGAGCCACGGTGGTGGTCCATGGTTCCGCCTGCAGGAACAGCAGGGTCCCGATGACCAGTCCTCCGGCCGCAGTGACCAGGGCAGCGAGGGGGCCACGCCACCAGGCCAACGCCATGACGGCCAGAAGATAGACGGTGTAAGGAAGGCCTTTGCCGATCACCGGGTCCAGGGCGAGGCGCCCCAGCGTGGCCAGCGCCAGGGCGAGGACGATGCCGGCGCTGGTGGACGCGACGCCATGGGTGGGCACCGGCGTATCCGCTTCGCGGTTCGGCATCAGCGGCCGGTGGCTCTGGGAATCGTGCATCGAGCGAGGAGCGGGCGTTCTGCGGCTCAGTGTATCGGACGAGCGATTCGCAAGCTCAGGCGTGGGGGTATGTCACAATCGATCCTGCTCCGGGGTGCACGCCTGACGTGCTGAGATCCACACCCGCGAACTTGATCCGGTTCATGCCGGCGTAAGAAGAGCCAAACCTCATCGGCCCTGCCCTCGTGGCACGGCCGGGCGCAGGGCACTCCTCGGGGCACAGCTCGCATCCACCCGAAGGAGTCCGCTTGAACACCTCCGCTTCCCTCGTTCACCGCTATGCGCGGGTGCTGGCCATCGCCGGGTCCGACAGCGGCGGCGGTGCGGGCATCCAGGCCGACCTGAAGGCGATCTCCGCGCTGGGCTGCTTCGGCACGACCGCGATCACCGCGCTGACGGCCCAGAACACCCTGGGGGTGCGGGCCATCCACGCCGTGCCGCTGGACATGCTGCACGCGCAGGTGGACGCCGTCTGCGAGGACATCGGTGCCGACGCGGTCAAGGTCGGCATGCTGCATTCGGCCGAGACGGTCCGGGCGGTGGCGCAGGCCATCGACCGGCACCGCCTGAGGCCGGTTGTGCTCGATCCGGTGATGGTGGCCACCAGCGGCGCCCGCCTGATCGACACGACGGCGGTGGAGGTGCTGGTGCGCGAGATGTTCCCGCGCGCCGCCATCGTCACGCCCAACCTGGACGAGGCGGCGCTTCTGGTCGGCAGGCCACTGGCCACCGAGGGTGACATGGCCTGGGCCGCGCAGGAACTTCTGCGGCTGGGCGCGCGCGCGGCCCTGGTCAAGGGCGGCCACCTGGCCGGCGACGCGGTCTGCGACGTGTTGCTCGAGCATGGCCGCGAGCCGGTATTCATGCGCTCGGCGCGCATTCCCACCCGCAACACCCACGGCACGGGCTGCACCCTGTCCAGCGCCATCGCGGCCCACCTGGCCCTGGGCGAGACGCTGGAGAAGGCGGTTCGCCTGTCCCGCGAGTACGTGCGCGGCGCACTGGAGGCCGGTGCCGCGGTGCGCACGGGCGCGGGCAGCGGCCCCCTCAACCACGCCTGGCGACCGCAAGCCATGCGTCTCGTGCCGCTGCCATGAACGGCCTGTCCGAAGCCACCTCGGCACTCGTGCCGCCGCTGCTGTCCTTCATCGCTCAGGACGGTTGCACCGACGCTGAGTTCGACGCCATGGCGGCGCGGCTGTTCGCGCACCAGTTCGCACACAACGACGCACTGCGGCGCTTCGCCCAGCGGCGCGGCTGCACGCCGCGGCGGGTGGCAAGCTGGCGCGACATCCCCGCGGTGCCGATCGACGCCTTCAAGCAGGCCACGCTCAGTGGCGAGCCGACGGAACGCTGCGAGCGCGCGTTCGTCACCAGCGGGACCACGCGCGGCGAGGTCAAGGGCCGCCACTGGCATCCCACCCTCGCGGTGTGGGATGCGTCGATGCGCGCGAACTTCGCACGGCGTTTCATGGCCGGCATGACGCGCCTGCCCATGGCGGTCCTGTTCCCGCCGGAATCGCAGTGGGGTAACTCGTCCCTGGCGCGCTACCTGTCGCAGGCGGTCGCGCAGTTCGGCGCCACCGGAAGCGACTGGTTCGTCGGCGAGGGCGGCATGGACGCCGCCGGCCTGCTGGCCTGGCTTGAGCGGGCCGAGGCGCAGGGCGAGCCGGTGGCGGTGCTGGGCGCGAGCTTCAGCTTCGTGCACCTGCTCGACCACCTGGCCGTGCAGGGCCGCCGGGTAAGGCTGCCCGAAGGCAGTCGGGTGCTCGACACCGGCGGCTACAAGGGGCAGTCCCGCAGCCTCTCGCCCGAGGACTTCTACGCGGCACTCGAGGACGCGCTGGGCGTGCCCCGTTCGCGCTGCATCAACATGTACGGCATGACCGAGCTGAGCAGCCAGTTCTATGACGATGGCAACGCCCGCTCGCCCTCGATGAAGTCCGGCCCGCACTGGATCCGCACACGCGTGGTGGACCCGCTCACCGGCCGCGAGCTGCCGGTGGGCGAGCGCGGCATCCTGGTTCACTGCGACCTGGCGAGCTTCAATTCCACGACGACCATCCTGACCGAGGACGTGGGCGTGGCTGTCGACGGCGGGTTCCTGCTGCTCGGGCGGGCCGAGGGCACGCAGGCGCAGGGCTGCTCCGTGGCGGCCGAGGATTTCCTGCGGGCGGCGCGGGCATGATGCGGCACTTCCGCGCCGGCCACCTGCCACCCGGTTTCGATGCGGGCGGTCAGTGGCACACGCTGCGTTTCGCCAGTGGCGGGGGCGAGCTGGTGGTGGACGTGCCGGTCATCGGCCCGGACCGGATGAAAGTCCTGGCCCGCCAGGTGCGAGAGGCCGGCGCAAAGGTACTCGCGCCCTTGCGCGTCTCCGACATCATCGCGCTGGTGGACCGGGCAACGGCCCGGCTTCTCGATGCGCGCGATCCCCTGCGGCGCGAGGCCGATACGCTGCTGCCGCTGGTGACCGGCTTCGACCCCGAGATGGTGCAGCGTGGCCTGCAGGCCTACCTGCAGGCTTTCCGCGGCCCGCAACTGCACCGTTTCGTGGCCGAGGACTTCGCCAATCCCAAGGTCCTCGACGAGTTCCAGCCGGCGCCCAAGGGTGGGGCGGTGCGCGCCTTCGGCCCGGGCCTGCTGGTGCACAGCTGGGCCGGCAATGTCCCGGGCCTGCCGCTTTGGAGCCTGTGCTGCGGGCTGCTGGTCAAGGCCGGCAACATCGGCAAGCTGCCCAGCGCCGAGCCGGTGTTCGCGACCCTGGCCGCGCGGGCACTGGCCGACGTGCATCCGCCGCTGGCGCAGGCCATGGCCATGGTGTGGTGGCAGGGCGGGCAGACCGAGCCGGCGGCGACGCTGTTCGGCGAAGCCGATGCGGTGCTGGCCTATGGCGGCGACGAAGCGATTGCGCAGGTGCGCGCGCAGGTGTCCGCGACGACCCGCTTCCTCGCCTATGGCCACCGGCTGGGCGTCGCGCTGGTTGGCCGTTGCGCCTTGGACGCGCACCGCGGGCCCGCGGCGGCACGCGGGGTCGCGCACGATGTCACCCGCTGGGAGCAGCAGGGCTGCTATTCGCCGCAGGTGGTCTACGTCGAGCGCGGCGCAAGCACGGGCCCCGCGGCCTTTGCCCGCTATCTCGCGTCCGAACTGGCGGCGCTGGCGCACCGCCATCCGCCGCGCCTGCGTTCGCTGGAGCAATCCAGCGCCTTGGCGGCCTGGCGCCAGTCCGCCGAACTGCGGGCGCTGGAGCCCGGCGCCGAGCTGCTGGGCGACGACGCGGGTGCGTGGTCGGTCGCCTTCTCCGACGGGCCGCGGCCGCTCGCGCCGACCGCCGGGATGCGCAGCGTGCAGGTGGTCGCGCTGGACCGGCTCGAGGA
>DAIMZU010000149.1:0-6444 GCA_036733845.1 Ramlibacter sp. | reverse complement strand
ACTGGGGCAACATCCCCATGCCGCCCCAGTCGCTCAGCGAAGCCGATGCCAGGACCCTCGGGGCCTGGCTGGCGCAGGGCGCGCCGTGATGCCGTGCACTCTGGCCGGGGATTCCCCTATTCTCGGCACACGCCCGATTAATTAGCATCCGCTTATCTCTTACTGTCTTTCGTCCGCTGAACCTCCAAGGAGACGCCTCATGCCTACCCGTCGCAAAACCCTCCAGCACGGCGCCGCCGCCGCTGGCGTCCTCGCCACCGCGGCCCTGCTGCCGTCCCAGGCGCTCGCCTGGAACAAGGCCGCATTCGAGTCCAAGACCGTTGCCGATGCCGCCAAGGCCTTCGGCGGCACCTCCATGACCCAGAGCAGCGCCGTCACCGTCACCGGGCCGGACATCGCTGAAAACGGCGCGGTCGTGCCGCTGGGCGCCGCCACCACCCTGACGGGCGTCAAGCACATGCTGATCATGGTCGAGAAGAACCCCAACGCCCTGGTCGCCATGTTCAACGTGTCCGACGCAGTCGAGCCCAATTTCGCCACGCGCGCCAAGATGGGCCAGACCTCCGACGTCTACGCCGTGGCCATCACCGCTGACGGCAAGGCCCACTTCGCCAAGAAGGAAGTCAAGGTCACCCTCGGCGGCTGCGGCGGCTGAGCCCCACCCGACCGAATCCATCGATACGAATACAGGAGATCACCATGGCAGATCCGATGCGCATCCGTGCACAAGCCCAGGGCAGCGGCGCCGTTGTCCGCGTCCTCATGAGCCACGAAATGGAAACCGGCCAGCGCCGCGATTCGGGCGGCCAGGTCATTCCCGCCTGGTACATCAGCGACGTCACCGTCAACCACAACGGCAAGCCCGTGCTGACCGCCGAGTGGGGCCCGGCCGTCGCCAAGAACCCCTTCCTGCAGTTCACGGTCAAGGGAGCCAAGGCCGGCGACAAGATCAGCGTCACCTGGAAGGACAACAAGGGCGCCACCCGCACCGACGAGGCAACGGTTTCCTGATGGCCCGGCATGCGCGGCGAGCGCATCGCTGCCGCGCCAACTACAACGAACCACGGAGACAAAGCATGAAGTCAAACCCTTCACGACGCCTGCTGGGCGTCGGCATTGGCCTGGCGCTCGCGGGTGCCGGTGCGGCCTGGGCCCAGGCACCTGCGGCCGGGCAGCCACGCACCACCACCCAGGCGATCGAGGAGTACCGGGCCATGCTGGCCGACGGCAACCCGGCCGAGCTGTACGAGATGAAGGGCGAGGAGCTCTGGAAGCAGCGGCGCGGCCCCAAGAGTGCGTCCCTCGAGCAGTGCGACCTGGGCAAGGGCCCGGGCGTGGTCAAGGGCGCCTTCGTCGAGCTGCCCCGCTACTTCGCCGACACCGGCAAGGTGCAGGACCTCGAAACCCGGATCGTCACCTGCATGGAGCGCCTGCAGGGCTTCAACGCCGCCGAGATCGGCAAGACGCCCTTCGGCCGTGGCGAGATGGCCAACGTCACCGCGCTGGCCACCTGGATTGCGGCGCAGTCCAAGGGCATGCAGTTCAACCTGCCGCAGGCGCACCCCAAGGAGCAGGTCGCCTATGAAGTGGGCAAGCGCATGTTCTTCATGCGCGGCGGCACGCACGACTTCTCCTGCGCCTCCTGCCACGGCGAAGAGGGCAAGCGCATCCGCCTGCAGGACCTGCCGCTGCTCACCAAGAACCCGGGTGACGGCGTCGGCTTCGCGGCCTGGCCGGCCTACCGCGTCTCCAACGGGCAGATGTGGACCATGCAACTGCGCCTGAACGACTGCTACCGGCAGCAGCGCTTTCCGTTCCCCGAGTTCGGCAGCGACGCGCTGACGGCGCTGAGCACCTACCTCGGCGTGAACGCCAAGGGCGCCAAGTCCGCTGTCCCCACCATCAAGCGCTGAACGGAGATACGCGCATGAAGAACATTCGCTGGATCACCGCTGCCCTGGCCGCCGCGGCCGTTTCCTATGGTTGTGCCGCCGGCGGCGGCTCGTCCGCACCCGGTGCCGCAGGGGGCGGGTCATCCGCACCCCGCGCGGCCGCCGGCTCCGCTGGTGGCATGAGCGCCGCCGAGCTCGACCGCCTCGCAGCGGAGACGGTCAAGGCGTCGTTCCGCACGCAGGGCATCGCCAGGGTCGAGCGCGTCACCGAGATCGACGAAACCCTGCGCCTGTGCAATGCGGCCGACGTCGCCGGCAAGCCGCTCGACGCCGCCACCGCCAAGCGCATCGAGGAAGCCAACATGAAGACCATCAAGTGGCCTTCGGACGGCAAGTTCCTCGGCGACTGGAAGCAGGGCGAGACCATCGCCCAGAGCGGCCGCGGCATGACCTGGACCGACACGGCCACCACCGTGAACGGCGGCAACTGCTACAACTGCCACCAGATCTCCAAGGAAGAAATCTCCTTCGGGACCATCGGCCCGAGCCTCTACCATTACGGCAAGCTGCGCGGCGTGACCGATCCGGACAGCCCGGCCGCGAAACCCATCGTGGAGTACACCTGGGGCAAGATCTGGAACGCCAAGGCCTACAACGCGTGCAGCAACATGCCGCGCTCGGGCCACATGGGCAACCTCACCGAAGCGCAGATCCGCCATGTCATGGCGCTGCTGCTTGATCCCAAGTCCCCCGTGAACCAGTGACATGAACCTGAGCAAGCGCGAGTTCCTGCAGGTCCTGGGCAGCGCCGGCATCGCCGGCATGGCCCTGGGCCGCTGGGCGGATGCGGACGCACAGACCGCCGGCGAAAACCTCTACGAGGTTCCCCGCTTCGGCAATGTGTCGTTCCTGCACATGACCGACTGCCATGCGCAGTTGCTGCCCATCCACTTCCGCGAGCCCAACGTCAACCTCGGCGTCGCCGGCATGCGCGGGCAGTTGCCGCACCTGGTGGGCGAGCACCTGCTGAAGGTCGCCAAGGTGCCCCCGGGGACCGCGCAGGCTCATGCGCTCACCTACCTCGACTTCGAGTCCGCGGCCCGGCGCTACGGCAAGGTGGGTGGCTTTGCCCACCTGTCGACCCTGGTCAAGCGCATGAAGGCCAGCCGGCCTGGCGCGCTGCTGCTCGACGGCGGCGACACCTGGCAGGGCTCGGCGACCGCACTGTGGACCCGGGGCCAGGACATGGTCGACGCCTGCAAGCTGCTCGGCGTCGACATCATGACCGGCCACTGGGAATTCACCCTGGGCATGGAGCGGGTCAAGGAAATCGTCGAGAAGGACTTCAAGGGGCGCATCGACTTCGTCGCGCAGAACGTCAGGACCAACGACTTCGGCGACCCGGTCTTCCCGCCCTACGTCATCCGGCAGATCAACGGCGTGCCCTGCGCGATCATCGGCCAGGCCTTTCCCTACACGCCCATCGCCAACCCACGCTATTTCGTCGCCGACTGGGAGTTCGGCATCCAGGACGAAAACATGCAGAAGATGGTCGACGAGGCCCGCGGCAAGGGTGCGCAGGTCGTCGTCGTCCTCAGCCACAACGGCATGGACGTGGACCTCAAGATGGCCAGCCGCGTCAGCGGCATCGACGTCATCATGGGCGGACACACCCACGACGGCATGCCGGTCGCGAGCGTCGTCAACAACCGCAGTGGCCGCACGCTGGTCACCAACGCCGGCTCGAACGGCAAGTTCCTCGGCGTCATGGACCTGGACGTGCGGCAGGGCAAGGTGGCGGACTTCCGCTACCGCCTGCTGCCGGTGTTCGCCAACATGCTGCCGGCCGACCCCGAGATGGACGCGCTGATCAAGCGCGTCCGCGCCCCGCACGAGGCCCGGCTTTCCGAGACGCTCGCCATCACCGAAGGAACGCTCTATCGGCGCGGCAACTTCAACGGCACGGGCGACCAGTTGCTGCTCGACGCGCTGATGGACGTTCAGGGGGCCGAGATCGCCTTCTCGCCCGGCTTCCGCTGGGGCACCACGCTGCTGCCCGGCCAGCCCATCACCCGCGAGTGGCTGATGGACATGACGGCAACCACCTATTCGTTTGCCACCGTCACCGAGATCACCGGCGAGATGCTCAAGACCATCCTCGAGGACGTGGCCGACAACCTGTTCAACCCCGATCCCTACTACCAGCAGGGCGGCGACATGGTGCGCGTGGGCGGCATGACCTACAGCTGCAACCCCGTCGCCGGCATGGGCCAGCGCATCAACGACATGCGCCTGGGCGGCCGGCCCATCGAACCATCGCGCCGCTACAAGGTGGCCGGCTGGGCGCCGGTCGCTGAAGAGGCGCGCAATGCAGGGAACAAGCCGGTCTGGGACGTCGTCGAGCAGTGGCTCAAGGCGCGCGGCGGCAAGGTCACGCCGCGCCAGCTCAACATGCCGCGGATCACCGGGGGCTTGCCCAATCCCGGCTTTTCGGAGGTGAAGGCATGAGCCGCGCGCCACGTGCGCTGTACCGGCTGGCTGCGGTGGCCGCCCTGGCGCTCGCGCCGGCCCTCACGCTGGCGCAGCAGGCACCCGCCGCCACGTACCAGATGCGCTCCATCACGCCCGAGGCGGCGTTGAAAGTCGCGCAGGCCGCCCTGGCGAGCTGCCAGAAGTCGGGGTTCCAGGTGGCGGTGGCGGTCGTGGACCGTGGCGGACACCTGCTGGTGCTGCTTCGCGACCGCCTCGCAGGGCCGCACACGCCCTTGACGGCCGAGAACAAGGCCTGGACCTCGCTGACCTTCCGGATGGATACGCTCGGCTTTTCCAAGGTGACGCAGGCGAACGAGCCCGCCTCGGGCATCCGCAACCTGCCCAAGGTGGTGGCCATTGGCGGCGGCCGGGCGATCGAGGCCGCCGGCGCGATGGTGGGTGCTATTGGAATTTCCGGCGCACCCGGTGGTGAGGCTGACGATGTCTGCGCCCGCGCGGGCATTGCCGCGATCCAGGACGAACTGGATTTTTGATTTACGGGTCGTGAACAGCGCTTCGAGCGCCGGCTTTTTTCTTTCGCCCTGAGCTTGTCGAAGGGTGTGTGCAAGCGCAGAGGCTTCGACCCGCTCGGGCAGAACGGGTGGGGCTCAGCCAGAACAGGTCTGTAAGCCGAGCGTGATCAATGCGCCGCGTGAACCGTCACCTGGGGCCGGCCTGCCGGCGCGTCATCCCGTAACGCCCGCCGCGACTGCACCGCCAGCGCCGCCCATGCACCGGCGACGATGCCCGCCACCGCCAGCATGGCGCCGGTCGACAGCAGCGCCATTCCCGTGACGCCGTTGCCGATGGAGCATCCCAGGGCCGTGATGCCGCCGAACCCCATCAGCACGCCACCGACCAGGTGCTCGCCGAATTCGCGCGGCGACGCGAACATCTCCAAGCGGAAGTCACCGCGCAGCTTCGCCGACAGGAATGCCCCGGCAATGACCCCCAAGGCCACCAGCACGCCGAACGTGGGCACCGTGCCCTTGTCGGTCCACAAGGTCATCAGGTCAAGCCAGTGGCCCATGGGGGCCGAAAAGCTCAGGCCTTCGGGACGGCGGGTGGCCGTGCCCAGCCAGGCGGCTTCCAGCGTCTCCGGATGTTCCGCGAGGAAACCGACGCGGCCGGTGACATAGAAAGCGGCCCCGACCAGCAGCCCCACGAAGGCACCTCCCAGGACCGACGGCGCATCGAGGGAGCGGCGGGCGCGGATGGCGAGCCAGCCGACCACGGCCACCAGCAGGGCCACGGCCAGCCAGCGCATTCCGGCCGGGGACATGCCCACCCACGGGCCGAGCAGCGACCCGATGTCCTGCGGCGTGGACAGATCGACGGTCCAGCGGTCGAAGGCGGCCACGCGCAGGCTCGCGAGCAGGCCACGTAGCGTCATCAGCGCCGCGATCGCGACCACCAGCAGCGTCACCACGGCCTTGAGGTTACCGGAGCCGGCCTTGACCAGGCTGCGCTGCGGGCATCCGCCGCACAGCACCATGCCGTAGCCGAACAGAAGGCCGCCACCCAGGTAAGAGGCCCAGGGCAGCCGCGACGCCCAGCCCAGTGTGCGCGAGGCATCGATCTGGCCTGTGGCGACCAGCAGCTGAACGCACAGGGCGCCGACGGCGATCGCCACGAACCAGGCGATGGCCCGCGTGGGTCCGCGAAAGATGACCCAGTCTGCAATGGCCCCGCGGACACAGAAACGCGTCATCTGGCCGACGGCGCCGAAAGCAAGGCCGATCAGCAATCCGCCCCAGAGGACGTACTGGACCAGGGTGGCGGGGGAAGTATCGGGGGTCATGGAAGAGCGGGCGCTGCGGGGAAAACCGACGATTTTACCGGCTTCGGCGCAATCCCGCTCCGTCGAGGCTGTCCTGGGAGTGGCGAGGAAATCCTAATCCCGTTCGAATGGCCGGCGGAATTGGCCGGCGAAGCGGTTGGCAATTGATTGATTCAAATATACTCGCTGCTCCAATTAAAGGAGAGCAAGTGCCAAAGAAATCCTATGCTGAATTGCAAG
>DAIMZU010000148.1:0-6449 GCA_036733845.1 Ramlibacter sp. | reverse complement strand
CCCAGGTGGAGATCTCGCCGGCGCTGGCCCAGCGGAAGGGCTTGGCATCGGCTGCCGTCCCGGCCATCAGCACCGCGGCCGCAGCCGTGGCAATCAGGGCGAACTTGAACTTCATGGATCAACCTCGTGTTGTTCGGTAGAGGACGCGACTATGCAACAGCCGTGCCGAGGAAGTCATCGGGTGTTACCCCTGACGAATTCGTCAGGGAATGTAGCCGAAGCGCGGCAGGGTTCCGGAGGCGACTGTCGCGTCGAAGACCGTCACTCCCGCGCAACCCTCCGTCACCCTCCGCGCAAAGCTTCGTCACCCCCGCGCAAAGCTTCGTCACCCCCGCGCACGCGGGGGCCCAGGAGCGCGGTGCCGACCGGCGCGCGATGCGGGCCATCGCTGCGCTCGCACTCGCCTAGGTTCCCGCTTTCGCGGGAATGACGGAGAGGGGAGCGGGAGTGACGGCCGGAGCCACCCACCTCACCGGCCCATACCAAGCACTCGCCTCGCTGCGCGTGTTGTCCGTGTCCGTCATGATCGCCACCGCCCGAAGCCGCCCCGGCGCCTCGCCGAACACCCGCTCGAAGTCCGCCCGAACGTCCCGCTCGTATTCGAGCCAGCGCCCCAGGTTCGCCGCGCCCGATTCCACCACCAGCTTGCGCACGCGGTCGGTGCGCGGATTCGCGATGACGGTGCCTGCGGGCCGCCTGTTGCACCACACGTACATCAGCGTGGCATAGGGCAGTTCTTCGCCGGTCAGGGCGCGTGACAGCTCAGACAGCATGGCGTCACGCGGAGAAAAACGGCTGCGGTCCCCGTCGAAGGCCAGCACGACGCGGACCACCGCGTCGTCGTCCTCCCGCTGGCCCATGTCGGCCTGCGCAATGAGGGCCGGCACGCGCCAGGAAAACTGCAAGCGCCCCAGATCCTGCGCCGCGAGGTCCTCGCGGCGACGCAGCGCGCTCGCCGACGAGCGGGAGGTGGCCGAGACGGCATCGCGCCCCTGCTCTCGCACATATCGGTATCGGGTGGGCGCCTTGGACGGAAACGCGTGGTGCTGCCAGCCGCCACCCGAGGCCTGCGCCCAGGGGCTTTCACCCACCCCCTCCTGGGGAGCGTCGAGGCTCGCGCATCCCGCCAGGGCGAGGCTCAGCGCGGCCCCGCCCGCACCACGCGCCAGAAGGCCGGTCATGGGTACTGCTCCTGCGGCCTGCAGTCGGGCCGCTCATAAAAAAAGCCGCCCGAAGGCGGCTTTCAAGTTTCTTGATCCGAAAGGCGGCGCGAGGCCGCCGAAGGATTAGAAGGTGTGGCGAACGCCGACGTAGAACTGGTTGGCGTCCTGGCCGACCGAGTTGTTACGGGTGCCGTTCAGGGCGCCCTGGGTGTACAGCTGGTAGCCGGCGCCAGCTTCGTTGTCGAGGCGGGCGTAGCTCACGCCGACGCTGGTGCGACGCGACAGGGGGTAGTCGTAGCCGACCGACCACAGGTTGGCGCCGGTGTTGGCCACCTTGGCACCACCGACTTCGACGTCGGCGGCACGGGTGTAGGTGGCCAGCAGGGTGCCGGTGCCCAGCTTGAAGGTGACCGGCACGGACAGGGCGTCACGCTCGTTCTCAGACACGGCGCCACCAGCAGCAGCAGCGTTGACGCGCGAACGGTCCCAGGTCAGGCCGACCGAGCCCATGCCGAAGTTCCAGTCCACCATGGCGGTCATGGCACGCTGGTCATTGCGAGCGGCAGCTGCCAAGCGGCTTTCCGAACGGGCGTCCCACAGGGACAGGCCGGCGCGGAGAGGACCGGCGGCGTAGTTCAGGGCGCCGTGCGCAGCGCGACCCTTGCCGGCGTCGCCCACGTCACCGTCGCTGCCCGCCCAAGCGGTGCTGTAGTTCACTTGAGCCGTGAAGCCACCGAAGTTGGGCGTGGTGTAGCGCAGGGTGTTCACGGAGCGGCTCGCGTTGGCGATCGCAACCGGGCTACCTGCACCAACGGCAGGCGCACCTGCGGTGGCGGCTGCGGCAGTGAAGCCGGCCTGCACCGGCACATAGCCCAGGACGCCGCAGGAAGAAGCCTGCAGAGCCGTGGCGCGCGAGCCGTGCGTGTCGGAACCCAGGCAGTAATGGGTGTCCAGCTTGCCCAGCTGCAGGGCACCGAAGCCGCCGGACAGGCCGACGAAGGTGTTGCCGGTGGCCAGCGGGCTGGAGGTCGGGGCGCCGCCGTTGTCGTCCACGCGGAAGCGGGTGTCCGCCTGGAAGTTGGCGCGCAGGCCACCGCCCAGGTCTTCCGAGCCGGACAGGATGAAGCGCGAGGAACCGTCAGCCACGGCCAGGCCGGAACCGTTGGTCGCGCCGGCAACCGTGCC
Source organism: Ramlibacter sp. (assembly GCA_036733845.1). Classification (GTDB taxonomy): domain Bacteria; phylum Pseudomonadota; class Gammaproteobacteria; order Burkholderiales; family Burkholderiaceae_C; genus Ramlibacter. Next base: position 4,101 of record DAIMZU010000148.1, on the reverse strand, counting down.
ATTGCTGTACTTGGTCTGGGCCACACCGCCCTTGAGGATACCGGACAGGGTCACCGTGGACTGGGCGGATGCCGTGCCGACGGCGGCCAGGGCGGCCAGCGCGATCAGAGTCTTTTTCATGCAAGTTTCTCCAAGGTTTAAACAGGGCGCCGGTCTCGCGGAACTGCAGGCACATCGTGCTCATGCCGGTACCCCGGGCCAACCTCCGTTTCAGGAAGCTGGGGGTATTGCACCAGAGCGGTCGGGGCCGGGCAAAAGGTTTCGGGCTTTCTGGCGCTTTTCCGTTGCAGGGGGGCAACAGCCGCCGGACGCGCAACTCTGCTGTAAGCCGGCCGTCCCAGCAAACCACCGCTCGACGCGCCCACGTACACTCGCTGCATGGACCGACTGCTCGGCGCCGCGGACAGCGCCCTTCGAACCCTTTTCGCCCGCCCGCATGCCACCCGCGCAACACCTGCGCCCGCGACGGTGGACAGCCCGCCCGCCGCACTGACCGAGCCCGAGCGCCGGCACGCGGCCTCGCTGATGCGGGTCAACCACGTGGGCGAGGTCTGCGCGCAGGCGCTCTACACCGCGCAGGCGATGGCCACCCGCGACCCGCAGCTGCGCCAGCACTTCGAGCGCGCCGCAAGGGAAGAAACCGACCACCTGGCCTGGACGCTGGACCGGCTGGACGCACTGGGCAGCCGGCCCTCGCTGCTCAACCCGCTCTGGTATGCGGGCGCCTTCGGCCTGGGCCTGCTGGCCGGGCGCTTCGGCGACCGGGTGAGCCTGGGTTTCGTGGTCGAGACCGAACGGCAGGTGGAGGCGCACCTGGACAGCCACCTCGAGCGCCTGCCGCCGGGCGACCACGCCTCACGGGCGATCGTGTCGCAGATGAAGGCCGACGAGGCCGAGCACGCGGCCGCCGCCCTGCACGCCGGCGGCATCCCGCTGCCGCAGCCGGTCCGGGGGATGATGCGGGCGGCCGCCAAGGTCATGACGACGACGGCGCATTACGTTTAGGGTGCGGGGGCGGGAGCCGGACGCAAAGGACGCAAAGGGCGCGAGGGACAGTGTGGGGCGCTCTCTCACACAACATGTTCTGCGCCCTCTACGTGTCCTCATGCCCCCTCTGCATTCCAGCGCACATGTCGCCCAACCCGGGCGATCACCCTGCCACCACCTCGAAGCTCGTGCTGACCTCGGCCGTCTTGCCCAGCATGATGGTCGCCGAGCAATATTTCTCGTGGCTCATGGCCACCGCGCGCTCCACGGCCGTCGCGGGCACGTCGCCGGTGACGGTGAAGTGCATGTGGATGCGGGTGAACACCTTGGGGTCGGTGTCGGCGCGCTCGGCGCTGAGCTTGACGCTGCAGCCCTTGACCGGGTGCCGGCCGCGCTTGAGGATCAGCACGACGTCGTAGGCGGTGCAGCCGCCGGCGCCGGCCAGCACCGTCTCCATGGGCCGCGGGGCGAGGTTCTGCCCCCCGTTCTCCGGACGCGCGGCATCGGGCGCCCCGTCCATCACCAGCACGTGGCCGCTGCCGGTCTCGGCCAGGAAGCCCATGCCCGAGCGGGCCCCGGTGTGGCCGGTCCAGCTGACGGTGCATTCCATGATTTCTTCTCCTACAGAAAAAAGCGCATTGTCCGGCCTTCGAATGCGTTGCGTAGAAGCACGTACCTGCTGCGCCGCAGCAGCGCGGCCGCTATACTCTACCCATGCGTGGCGAATGCCTCGCACCGATTGTCTCCTCCACCTCTCCTTTGGTGGATTCAGCCCCCGGATCGCAAGGCCCGGGGGCTTTTTTCATTGGCCTTCTTGGGGGCTGGGCTGGTGGGCATGGGTCCCCGCTTTCGCGGGGATGACGGTGGGGGAAAGCCGCGGATGGGCAGCGCAGATAATCGATGGGCCATGACACATGCCCTCCAGCCCGCCGACTACCTGCGCAAGATCCTCACGGCGCGGGTCTACGACGTCGCGGTCGAATCCCCTCTCGAGCCGGCACGCAACCTCGGCCGGCGGCTGCACAACAAGGTGCTGCTCAAGCGCGAGGACCAGCAGCCGGTCTTCAGCTTCAAGCTGCGCGGCGCCTACAACAAGATGGTGCACCTGGCCCCCGAGCAGTTGCAGCGGGGCGTGATCTGCGCGTCCGCCGGCAACCACGCGCAGGGCGTCGCCCTGTCCGCGCACCGGCTGAATTCACGGGCGGTGATCGTCATGCCGGTGACCACGCCGCAGGTCAAGGTCGACGCCGTGCGCGCGCTGGGCGGCGAGGTCGTGCTGCATGGCGACAGCTACTCGGACGCGTATGCCCACGCACTCGAACTGCAGCAGGCGCAGGGCCTGACCTTCGTTCATCCCTTCGACGACCCTGATGTGATCGCCGGCCAGGGAACCATTGCCATGGAAATCCTGCGCCAGCACCAGGGCCCGCTGGATGCGGTGTTCGTCGCCATCGGCGGCGGCGGACTGATCTCGGGCGTGGCCAACTACATCAAGGCGCTGCGTCCCGAGATCCGCGTGATCGGTGTGCAGATGGCCGACTCGGACGCCATGATGCGCTCGGTGGAAGCCAAGGAGCGGGTGACGCTGTCCGATGTCGGGCTGTTCTCGGACGGCACCGCCGTGAAACTCGTCGGCGAGGAGACCTTCCGCATCGCCCGCGAACTGGTTGACGAGTTCATGACGGTGGACACGGACGCGGTCTGCGCGGCCATCAAGGACGTGTTCGTGGACACCCGCAGCATCGTCGAGCCCGCGGGCGCGATGGCGGTGGCGGCGGTCAAGCAGTACGTGGCCCGCAACAAGACGCGCGGGCAGACCTATGCCGCCATCCTGTGCGGCGCCAACATGAACTTCGACCGGCTGCGTTTCGTGGCCGAGCGCGCCGAGGTGGGGGAGGAACGCGAGGCGCTGCTGGCGGTGACCATCCCCGAGGAGCCCGGCAGCTTCCGCCGGTTCTGCGAAGCCATCGGGGCGCTGCCGGGCGGCCTGCGCAACGTCACGGAGTTCAACTACCGCATGAGCGACGAGCGCGAGGCGCATGTGTTCGTGGGCCTGACCACCCACGGGCGCGGCGAATCCACCCGCATCGCGGCCAACTTCAAGCGGCACGGCTTCGAGGCGCTGGACCTGACGCACGACGAACTCGCCAAGGAGCACATCCGGCACCTGGTGGGCGGCCGTTCGGCCCTCGCGACGAACGAGCGGCTGATGCGCTTCACCTTCCCGGAGCGGCCGGGCGCCTTGATGCGGTTCCTGTCGCACATGCGACCGAACTGGAACATCTCGCTGTTCCACTACCGCAACCAGGGCGCCGACTACGCGCGCATCCTGGTGGGCATCCAGGTGCCGCCGGACGAAGACGCCGAATTCCAGGCGTTCCGGGAGGCCGTCGGCTACCCGAGCGTCGAGGAAACCGGCAACCCGGTCTACCGGCTGTTCCTGCGGCAGGGCTGAAAGGCTCAGGAGGGCCGCGCAGGCAGTTCGAGCGTCAGCGTGGGTGGGGCGCCGCGTTGCGGGCCCAGCACCGCCTGTCGGCCCTGCACGGACTGCAGCACCAGGCCTTCGGCCACGGTGGCCCCGACACGGAAGTGACGCGGCGGCCGGCCGTCCACCGCGATCAGCGCGGCGCCGCCGCCCGAGGGATTGGAGACGATGCCTTGCAGCACGAAGCGGCTGGCCAGCGCGGGCTGGGCGGCCTGCGGGGCCGCCCCGGGTGCGGCCGGATCGCCACCGCCGAGCAGCCGCGCGATGGCGGCCGCGTCGGGCGGGGCGGGACTGCCCAGCACCGGCGGGGCGATCGCCAGCGCGGCCGGCGTGGCGGCGACCTTGAGCGCCCAGTAGACGACGCTGCCCACCGCCAGGAGCCAGATTCCGAAGGTTGCGCCCCGAACTGCCCAGGAGGGCTGGAGTCCGCCACGCCATGTGCTTGCCATGGCACGATTATGATTGACCGACGCTCCCGCGCCCGCCGGCCACCGCCACGGGCTCCCGAAAGGTTTCACGCTCCCCCATGAAGAACTTCGGCAAACGACTCCGCCGCGCCGCCGGCTTCACCCTCATCGAACTGATGGTGGTGCTGGTCATCATCGGCGTGCTGGCCGCGCTGATCGTGC
>DAIMZU010000147.1:0-6556 GCA_036733845.1 Ramlibacter sp. | reverse complement strand
GAGCACCTGGAACGGGCGCAAGGTTGGCCTGTGCGAGGCCGGGCCGGAGATGACCTTCCACTTCGGCCAGCTGATCGCCCACGTCTGCAAGACGCGCAACGTCCGCGCCGGCAGCATCATTGGCTCGGGCACCGTGAGCAACAAGGGCGTCGAATCCGGCGGCCGCACCGAGTGGCCCAAAGGCTACAGCTGCATCGCCGAGAAGCGCGCCATCGAGACCCTCCAGGACGGCAAGCCCTCGACGGAGTTCATGAAGTTCGGCGACACCATCCGCATCGAGATGAAGGGGCGAGACGGCCAGAGCGTCTTCGGCGCGATCGACCAGGAAGTGCGCCAGCTCGGAGCACCCGACTGAGGTCTGCCCGGCCCGCGATCAGAGCCTGAGCCAGGGCGTGCCGCTTTCCTCGGGCTGCGCGGTGCGCAAGGCGCCCAGGAAGCTCTCGCACCACCAGTGCACGTCGTGCGCGCGGCAGTTCGCCAGCAGCGCCTGGTGCCGTGCACGGCGCTCGTCCAGGGGCATCTCGAGCGCCGCGTGGATGGCCTCGGCCGTGGTGCCCGGGTCGTAGGGGTTGACCAGCAGCGCTTCCTTCAGCTGGTCGGCCGCGCCGGCGAAGCGCGAAAGCACCAGGACGCCGGGGTCGTCCGGGTCCTGCGCGGCGATGTATTCCTTGGCCACGAGATTCATGCCGTCGCGCAGCGGCGTGACCAGCGCGACCCGGCTCGCCCGGTAGAGGCCGGGCAGGCGTGCCCGCGCCACGGTACGGTGCATGTAGCGCACCGGCATCCAGTCGAGCTCGCCGAAGTTGCCGTTGATCGATCCGCACAGGCTCTCGAGCTGGCGCAGGATCTTGGTGTAGGCATCGACGTCCTCGCGGCTGGGCGAGACGATCTGCACCAGGGTCGCCACCTTGCGGGTGTCCGGGTACTTGCGAAGCAGCTCCCGGAAGGCCAGCAGGCGATGCGGCAGCCCCTTCGAGTAGTCGAGCCGGTCGACGCCCACCAGCAGCTTGCGCCGGGCGTAGTCGTGGCGCATGCGGTTGAACATCTCCACGGCCTCGGGGCCTCGCGTGAGCGCCTGGAACTCGTCGACGTCGATGCCGATCGGGAACGCACCCGGACGCACCGTCCGGTTGAACACCCGCCACCTTCCGTCGAGTAGGTCCTGGGCGCCCGCTTCGCGGTGGATGTACTCGCAGAAGTGGTGCAGGTCCTCCTGCGACTGGAAGCCGACCACGTCGCAGGCGCAGAGGCTGCGCATCAGCCAGTCATGGCCGGGGATGGCGGCGAGGATGGGCGGAGGCGGCAGCGGGATGTGCAGGAAGAAGCCGATGCGCTGGTGGCAGCCCAGCGCGCGCAACTCGCTCGCGAGCGGGATCAGGTGGTAGTCGTGGATCCAGACGATGTCGTCGGCCCGCAGCAACGGCGCCAGTTCACTGGCGAAGCGCTGGTTCACCCGACGATAGCCATCGATGCAGGCGGGGTCGAAGTCCGCGAGGTCCAGACGGTAGTGGAAGACCGGCCACAGCACCCCGTTGGAGTATCCGAGGTAGTAGGCGTCGTAGTCGGCCTGGCTGAGGTCCAGGGTGGCCAGGGTGACGGGGCCGACGCGCGTGGTGTGCAACGGACCGGGCGCGACATCGGGCTCCAGGACCTTCCCGCTCCAGCCAAACCACAGCCCGCCGGTGTTGTCGAGGACTTCCGCCAGGGCCACCGCCAGCCCGCCCGCGGCCGGCTTGCGCGGATCGGCCAGGCGGTTGGACACCACCACGAGACGTGCAGTGCGCCGGCTGTCCACGGGCGGACCCGCCGATGCGCGGCGGCTCGGGCGGGGCGTGCGCGTGGGCGCGTCGGGCGCGGTGGCCTGCTCGCGCGCCCGCGGCTTCGCGCCGGCCTTCGGTGCCGGCGAGGGGGTGTCCTTCGCTGTAGGGCGCGGGGTGCGCCGCGAGGTGCTCATATCACCGTGTCCCAGCGGGCCGACAGCCGCACCGCGGCGTTGATCAGGCCCACCATCGAGTAGGTCTGCGGGAAGTTGCCCCAGAGCTCGCCCGTGGCTTCGTGCGTGTCTTCGGACAGCAGCCCCAGGGCGTTGCGCGTGGACAGCATCTGCTCGAAGATTTCGCGCGCCTGTTCGCGCCGGCCGATCCGCGCGAGCGCATCGATGCGCCAGAAGCTGCAGATGTTGAAGGCCGTTTCCGGGCGGCCGAAATCGTCCGCCGCCTCGTAGCGGCGCATGTACGGGCCCTGCGCCAGGCTGCGCTCGAGGGCATCGACCGTCGAGACGAAGCGCGGGTCGCGCGGCTCGATGAAGCTCACCTCGGCCATGAGGAGTGCGCTGGCGTCGAGGTCGCGTCCGCCGAAGCTTTCGGCGAAGGCCTGGCGCTCCTCGCACCAGGCTTCGCGCAGGATGCGCTCGCGGATCACGCCGGCGCGTTCGCCCCACAGCGCGGAACGCTCGGGCAGCTGCAAGGCGTCGGCCACCTTCGCCAGCCGGTCGCAGGCCGCCCAGCTCATGAGGGCTGACGAGGTGTGCACCCGGGCCCGGCTGCGCAACTCCCACATGCCTGCGTCGGGCTGGTCGTGAACCCTCCAGGCCTGCTCGCCCACCGCCTCGAGGTAGTGGAATTCGGTGCGACCGGCCCGGCGGAACAGCCGGTGGTCGTGGAAAGCCTGGGCCGCCCCGAGGATGATGTTGCCGTAGACATCGTGCTGGAAGTGCTCGGCCGCCTGGTTGCCCACCCTCACCGGACCCATGCCGCGGTAGCCGGGCAGGTGATCGAGGATGGACTCGGCCAGCTGTTCCTCCTGTCCGATACCGTACAGCGGCTGGATGTGACCGCCGCCCGAGCGCACCACCACGTTGTTCAGCCAGCGCAGGTAGTCCTCCATCGTGCCGACTTCGGACAGGCTGTTGAGGGCACGCACCACGAAGAACGCATCACGCAGCCAGCAGTAGCGGTAGTCCCAGTTGCGCCCGCTGTCCGGCGCCTCGGGAATGCTCGTGGTCATCGCCGCGACGATCGCGCCGGTGTCCTCGAACAGCGACAGCTTGAGCGTGATCGCCGCGCGGATCACCGCATCCTGCCACTCCAGCGGAAGCGCCAGCGCGCGGGTCCAGTGCTTCCAGTGGCTGCTGGTTTCCTGCTCGAAGGTGCGCGCGGTCTCCTCGATGCCGCCCAGCAGGGTCTCGTCCGGACCTAGGATGAAACTCAGGGGCCGGTCGCACACGAAGAAGGATTCGGACAGGATGTACGACAGTGGCGCGTCGGTGTTCAGGCGCAGCGCGGACTGCGGGCCGACATAGCGGATGTGCGTGCTGCCCTGGGTAACCACCGGCGCCTGCCGCCCCCAGTCGAAGCGCGGCCGCAGCACCACCCGGATGCGCGGCGAGCCGGCAAGCACCGCGACGCGCCGCACCAGCGTCAGCGGACGGAAGGTGCGGCCCCGGCTGAAGAAGCGCGGGGCGAAGTCGGTCACCTCGATGCCCTGCCCGTGGCGGTCATACAGGCGCGTGCGCAGGATGGCCGTGTTCGGCTCGTAGGCCTGCTCGCTGCGGTCGAAATCTTCGAGGTCGAAGGCCCACACGCTGCCGCGTTCGCCGGCATCGAGAAGGCGGTTGAACACCGGGTCGCCGTCGAAGCGGGGTAGGCAGCACCAGACGATCCCGGCGCGCGCGTCCACCAGGGCGCTGTAGGCACAATTGCCGATGACGCCCAGGTCCAGGGAGGGGCCAGGCGTCTGGCGGGTCACGCGCCGCCCTCCCGCGCCCGCGCGGCGGCCGCCTCCAGGGCGGCGCGCATCGCGGCGGCGTCCGGCAGGCGCGCCTCGGCGACGCTCGCCCCGGTGCCGACCTTCACGCCGATCCCGCCCAGTCGCTGCACGGCCGCGAATCCGACTTCATCGGTGACGTCGTCACCGATGAACACCGGCCGCCGTCCGCGAAACGGGGCCTCCTGCAGGAAGGCCTCGACCGCGTGCCCTTTGCTCACGCCCGCTGGCTTGGCCTCCAGGACCATCTTGCCGCGCAGCAGGGCCAGGCCCGGCGAAGCGTCGACCGCCTCCTGGAAGGCGGCGAGGCAGATGGGTTCAAGCTCGGGCGCCAGGCGGTAATGCAAGGCGATGGAGCCCCGCTTGCGTTCGACCTGCAAACCCGGATGCTGGCGCGCCAGGGCCTGTGCGGCCTGCAGTGGCCGCTCGAGGGGCGGCACGTCGGCCTTGAGCAGGCTTCCCTGCGCGGTGCGGCGTTCGGCGCCGTGCACGCCGGCGGCCGGCAGCACCAGGGGGCGCAGGTGGGCGTCGATCTGCTCGATCGGGCGCCCGCTGACGATGGCGATGGCCCCGCCCAGCCAGGCCTGCATGCCTTGCAGCGAGCGGATGAGCGCCTCGGGCACGACCACGTTCTCCGGGCGGTCGGCAATGTCCACCAGCGTGCCGTCGAAGTCGAGGAACAGCGCGCAGTCAGGACCCAGCATCTGGGGCAGGTTCATAGCCAGCCAGCCTACCAAGCCCGTGCCAGGGCGCCGCGGCACGCCCGACGCCTGCCGGTGTAGGAGCGTGCCGACGGCTGGCCGGCCGCACCCGGCTCAGCGGGCATACAGCCCGTCCTCGGCCGTGAAGGCCTTGACCTCGATCGGATTGCCGCTCGGGTCGAGGAAGAACATGGTCCACTGCTCGCCAGGCTGGCCCGGGTAACGCAGGTGGGGCTCGACCACGAAGGCGGTGCCCGCCGCCCGCAGGCGCTCGGCCATGGCCTGCCACTGCGCCACGGACAGAACGAGTCCGAAGTGCGGCATCGGCACGAGCGTGTCCCCGACCCGCCCGGTGCGTGTGGTGCGGAAGGGCTCACCCAGGTGGAGCGAGATCTGGTGGTCGAAGAAATCGAAGTCGACCCAGGTGTCGGCGCTGCGGCCTTCGGCGCAGCCGAGCACGCCCCCGTAGAAACGGCGGGCGGCCTCGAGGTCGTGGACGTGGAAGGCGAGATGGAAAAGGCTTGGCATGGGGGAAGCTTAATCCGGCGGGCGGGGCGCCACAATGCGGCCATGACGACCTTCGACTTCGACCGCTACCAGACCCTGCGCATCACCCGCCGCGGCGAGGGGGGCTGCGTCCTCGACATCCAGATGCGCGCGCCCAACGGCAAGCTGCCGACCGCCGGCCACGACGGGCACCGCGAACTCGCGCAGGTCTGGCGCGACGTGTCCGACGACGACAGCGTGCGCTGCGCCGTGCTGCGCGGCGAACACCAGGGGTTCTCCGGCGGCGGGGACCTCGCCCTGGTCCAGGAGATGGCCGACGACTTCGAGGTGCGCGCCCGCGTCTGGAAGGAGGCGCGTGACCTGGTCTACAACATCGTCAACTGCGACAAGCCCATCGTCAGCGCCATGCATGGCCCAGCCGTCGGCGCGGGGCTGGTGGCCGGCCTGCTGGCCGACGTGTCCATCGCCGCGCGGGGCGCGCGCATCGTCGATGGGCATACGCGGCTCGGCGTGGCCGCCGGTGACCACGCCGCCATGGTGTGGCCCCTGCTGTGCAGCATGGCCAAGGCCAAGTACCACCTTCTGCTGTGCGAGCCGGTGAGCGGCGAGGAGGCCGAACGCATCGGGCTGGTGTCGCTGGCCGTCGACGAAGACCAGCTGCTGCCGCGCGCCTACGAGGTCGCCGACCGGCTGGCCGCGGGCTCCCAGTCGGCGATCCGCTGGACCAAGTACGCGCTGAACAACTGGCTGCGCCAGGCGGGGCCGGCCTTCGACACCTCGCTCGCCCTTGAATTCATGGGGTTCTCCGGACCCGACGTGCACGAGGGCATCGACTCGCTGCGCCAGCGGCGCAAACCCGCGTTCGGCGGCGGATCGGGTGCCGGCGGATAATCGGGGTTCCGCGCTGCCGCGCTGTGCCGCGGCCCCGCGCTCCACCTTCAAGCTGCTTTTCCCATGTCCCTGATGCTCTCGCGCCGCCCGGCGCTCGTGCTGGCGCTTGCCCTGCTCGCCGGCCCTTCCTTCGCCCAATCCCCCGCGACCGTGCCCGTGCAGGTGCAGGATGCGTGGGCCCGCGTGAGCGTGCCCGGCCAGAACGCCAGCGGCGCCTTCATGCGCCTGCAGTCCTCCGAGCCCCTGTCGCTGGTGGGCGGCCACTCGCCAGCGGCCGGCCACGTCGAAGTGCACGAAATGCGCATGGACGGCGATGTGATGCGCATGCGTGCACTGCCCGCACTGGAGCTGCCTGCCGGCAAGCCGGTCGCGCTGCGCCCGGGCGGCCTGCACCTGATGCTGATGGACCTGAAGGCGCCGCTGACTGCCGGCAGCACCCTGCCGCTGACCCTCGTCTTCCGCGACGCCCGCGGCGCCGAGCGCACCCTGGAACTGCAGGTGCCGGTGGCCGCACAGGCACCTGGCGCGGCAGGTGCAGCGCGCGTCGCCCCCCCGCACGGCCACGGCGCGCACCGCCACTAACTGCAAATCCCCGAACGCAGAGTACGCAGGAGAAAGCACGGCGAGCTCGAAGTGCCATCCCCTTCGGCCTCCGCGCCCACTGCGTTCCAGCTGCATCTGTTCGTCCGCCC
>DAIMZU010000146.1:0-6562 GCA_036733845.1 Ramlibacter sp. | reverse complement strand
CAAAGATGCCGGGCACGATTTGTTTTCCTTCGGCGTCCTTCAAACCCTCCAGCGTCTCGGCAATCGCCTTGGGCTGGCCGGGCAGGTTGATGATCAGGCTGCGGCCGCGGATCACCGCCACCTGGCGTGACAGGATGGCCGTGGGCACGAAGCGCAGGCTGATCTGGCGCATCTGCTCGCCGAAGCCGGGCATTTCCTTGTCGGCGACCGCCAGGGTGGCTTCGGGTGTGACGTCGCGCGGGGCGGGGCCGGTGCCGCCTGTGGTCAGCACCAGCGAACAGCCGGCGTCCACCAGTTCAACCAGCGTGGCGCTGATGCGGGCCTGCTCGTCGGGGATGAGCCGGGGCTCGAAGGTGATGGGGTTGCGCAGCGCGCGGCCCAGCCACTGCTGCAGCGCGGGCAGGCCCTTGTCTTCGTAGACGCCGCTGGAGGCGCGGTCGCTGATGGAGACGATGCCGATGCGCACCGGGTCGAAGTCAGTCATCGTGGGGCTCCTGGGTTGCGTCGCTGCCTGCGTCTGCACCGTCGTCGAGTTGCGCACGCACGAGCTGGAAGACCTCGCGGTAGGCGCGCCCCTGGCGGGGCGCCAGTCCGCGCGAGACGGCGTCGGCGTCGGGCGCCGGGCGGTCCTTGCGGGCCTGGCGTACCAGCGCACGCAGCTGCTGCGAGTCGGTGTTCGGAAAGCGCGCGAGCCAGTCGGTGACGGCCTCGTCGCGCTCGATCAGCGCATCGCGCCAGCGCTCGGCCTCGTGCAATGCAAGCGTCGCGCGGGCCGAGCCCTGGTGCTGCTCGTCGAGCGCCGCACGCGCGGCGGACAGGGTGTCTTCGTCGAGCCCGCGCATGAGCTTGCCGACGTACTGCATCTGGCGCCGGCGGCCTTCGAAGTTGGTGATGCGACCGGCCTCGTCGAGCGCGTCGATGAGCTTTTCGGGCAAGCCGAGCCGCTCGCGCAGGTCGGCGCGCAGTTCGAGCAACTGCTCGCCGAGCTTCTGGAGCCCGGCGCTCTCGCGCTTGAGGTCGGTCTTGCTGGTTTCAGCGCCCTTGAGCTCGGCCTTGAGCTGCTGGTCGAGTTCGCTGCCTTCGGCGACGAACTGGCCGCGCACGAAGTAGCCTTTTTTTGGTTTGCGTGACATGGGTCCTGGAATGCAGCGCGCGGGCAGTGCCGCGCGGGGGTCGCAAGTATCATAGCCCCGCCATGAACAAACCCGACCCGATCCCCGAAGCGCGCGCCGAGCGCGGCTTTTCCTACAGCCGCGCGTTCTTCGAACAACTGGTGGACAAGGCCCTCGCCCATGCGAAGAAGCTCGGCGCCACCGACGCCGGCGCCGAGGCCTCCGAGGGCTGCGGGCTGTCGGTGTCGGTGCGCAAGGGCGAACTCGAGAACGTCGAGCGCAACCGAGACAAATCCCTGGGCGTGACGGTCTACATCGGCCAGCGCCGCGGTAACGCCAGCACGTCCGACTTCTCCGAAGCGGCGATCGAGCAGACGGTGCAGGCGGCCTACGACATCGCGCGCTTCACCGCCGAGGACCCGGCCGCCGGCCTGCCCGACGAAGCGGACATCGCCCCGCGGGCCGAGCACCCCGAACTGGACCTGTTCCATCCCTGGGACATCGACAGCGAGCAGGCCGCCCGCATCGCGCTGCTGTGCGAAGAGGCCGCCTTCAAGACGCACCGTCGCATCACCAACAGCGAGGGCGCCGGCGTCTCGGCCCAGCAAAGCCATTTCTTCAGTGCGCACACGCGGGGGTTCCGTGGCGGCTATGCCAGTTCGCGGCACTCGATCTCGGTGGCCCCGATTGCCGGCCGCGGCGACAACATGCAGCGCGATGCCTGGTACAGCTCCATGCGCAACGCCGGTGAGCTTTCCGCACCGGGCGCGATCGGGCGCTACGCCGCCGAGCGGGCGCTCTCGCGCCTGAACGCGCGCAAGATCAGCACCCGCGAGTGCCCGGTGCTGTTCGAATCGCCGCTGGCCGCCGGGCTGTTGGGAGCGCTCGTGCAGGCCACCAGCGGCGGTGCGCTGTACCGGCGCAGCACCTTCCTGCTCGATTCGCTGGGCCGGCAGGTGTTCCCGGAGCACATCGACGTGTCTGAAGACCCGCACGTGCCGCGCGGCAAGGGCAGCTCGCCATTCGACGAAGAAGGCGTGCGCACGCGCAGCCGCCAGGTCATCGAAGGCGGCCGGGTGGAAGGCTATTTCCTGAGCAGCTACTCGGCCCGAAAGCTCGGCATGAAGACCACCGGCAATGCCGGCGGCTCGCACAACCTGGTGCTCAGCTCACGGCTCACGCAGGCCGGCGACGACCTCGACGAGATGCTGCGCAAGCTGGGCACGGGCCTCTTCGTGATCGAGCTGATGGGGCAGGGCGTCAACTACGTGACCGGCGACTACTCGCGGGGCGCCAGCGGCTTCTGGGTCGAGAACGGCCGCATCGCCTTCCCGGTCCAGGAGATCACCATCGCCGGCAACCTCAAGGACATGTTCCTGGGCATCGAGGCCGTGGGCTCGGACAGGTACAACTACGGCGCCAAGACGGTCGGCTCGGTGCTGGTCAACCGCATGAAGGTGGCCGGCAGCTGAAGGCTGACCCGTCAGGCCGCCGGGGGAACGTAGCCCGCGGCCTGGTCCGCGCCCGAACCGAAGAAATGGTTCTCCATCTGGCGCTTGAGGTATTCGCGCGCACGCTGGTCAGCCAGGTTCAGCCGGTTCTCATTGACCAGCATGGTCTGGTGCTTGAGCCAGTCGGCCCAGGCCTGCTTGCTGACGTTCTCGTAGATGCGCTTGCCGAGTTCACCGGGGTAGGGGGGCAGGTCGAGGCCCTCGGCTTCCTGGTTGAGTTTGATGCAGTGGACGGTGCGGGGCATGGTCGTGGGTCGTTGTGTGCGTTGGGAGAGACTGTAGCAAGGTTCATCGGGCGCGCCATCGGCGCAGGCACCACGAAGACTTGCATCGGAGAGACGGTCTCGACGCTCGCGCCGACGCGCAGTCTGCTGATCGGCAAGGGGATGATCTGGAGCTCGAACTTCGGCGTTACCGCGTTCACCGTGCGGATGTTCGATCAGTTCGTGAAGCGCATCATGAGCTGGGAGCCCCCCGCCTGGCAATCCGGGGGCTCCGTCGGCAAAGCCGAGACACGCCATGAAAAAACCCGCCATGCGGCGGGTTCTTTGCAGCAATGGACGCCGGTTACTTCTGGGCCATCACCCAGGTCGCCAGCTTCTTCGCGTCGGCTTCGGTGACCTGCGGATTGGCAGGCATGGGGACGGGACCCCAGACGCCGGAGCCGCCCTTGATGATCTTGGCCGCGAGCTTGTCCACGGCGGCCTTGTCGCTGGCGTACTTGGCCGAGATGTCCTTGTACGACGGGCCCACCAGCTTCTTGTCGACTGCATGGCAGGCCATGCAGTTCTTGGACGTGGCCAGCGCCTGGTCGGCGAAGGCGGGTGCGGTGGCCAGGACTGTGGCGGCCAGCGCGAAAAGCACCTGTTTCATATCGGACAACCTCTGCAGTTGAAGTACAGTGATGAGCACATTGTAGATGGGGAGTCTGATCCGCTGCGCCAGCGGCAAGTTCCCCACGGGAAAACCCTTCAAGGAGTTCCATGGTCCTGTTGGTTGTCGGCATCATCCTGCTGGTCATGAAACTGGCCCAGCTCGGCCCCGGGGCCGACCTGTCCTGGTGGTGGGTCATCACGCCCTTCGTGCTGGTCCCCATCTGGTGGGCCATCTCCGACTGGAGCGGGCTCACCCGCAAGCAGGTCGACGCGCGCGAAGAGGCCCGGCGCATCGCCCGAGTGCGCAAGCACCTCGACCAGCTCGGCGGCAAGGGTTCCCAGGGCCGCTAGGGCGGCACGTACCCTAAGCGGTCGGGTCCTGCAGCTTCGGATGCTTGCGGGCGAGGGGCTGCAGGGCCGGCCCCTCGATCACCGTTCCGTCCGGGCGGAACCGGCTGCCATGGCAGGGGCAGTCCCAGCTCGTCTCCACGCTGTTCCAGTGCACCTTGCATCCCATGTGGGTGCAGATGGCCGACACCGCGTGCAGTTCGCCATCGGGCGACCGCCACGCCGCACACGATTGCCCGTCGAGCTCCACGATCGCACTGTCCCCCGGAGCCAGCGCAGACAGCCGCTCCTCCTGCGGCGAGGTGAGGTAGTCCTTGACCAGCGCCTGGGCGGTCACCGCGGTTTCCTCCAGGATGCCCGAGGCTGCCTTGGCCGGCACCAGCCGGTTGGGCCGGCACAGCCGGGCGAATTCACTTTCGCGCCCGGCCAGTTGCTCGGCAATGAGGTGGGCGGCCACGGTGCCCCAGGTGAGCCCATCGGTCGCGAATCCGGTCGCCATGAAGCAGCCGGTGCTGTCGCGCCCAATGTAGGGCAACTCGTCGGCGCTGCGAAAGTTCTGCGCGGACCAGCGGTGGCTGATGGTCGCACCGTCGACGTGCTGCCGGACCGCAGCTTCCACCGCCATGAGGGCCGCCTTGGCGTTGTGCGTGCCCACCGGATGCTCCGGCCCCGCCCACACCAGCCAGCGCCCGCCGTCGTGCTCGACCGTCCGCACGGACAGGCCCTCAGGGCCCTGGCCCCAGAGGATGCCGGGGCCGTGGTCCCGGGCTTCGTCGATGGGCGTGGCGACCACGTATTCCCGGTGACAGGGCATCTGCATCTGCACCCAGCGGATGCCCTTGGGCGAGTGGGTGGCCATCACGATCTCGTTCGCCCGCACGGCGCCGGTGGCGGTCGATGCGATGCGCAAGTGGGTATCGAGTCCGAGCACGCGGGTGTGCTCATGGATCACCGCGCCGGCGGCCTGCGCTTCGCCCGCAAGGTGGTGCACCCAGGCCTGCGGCTGGAACTGCGCCTGGTCGTGCAGCAGCAGGGCGGCGCCGGAAGGCTGGGCAAACGGCTGCGGAACGCGCCGTGGGCGCTCGAGCGTACCGCCGGCGGCCGCCAGCGCGCGGAACTCCCGGTCGATCTCACCCTGCTGCCCGGGCGAGAGCGCCCACAGCAGCAGGGGGCAGCGCCGGAACGCCACATCCTTCGCGTGCGCCGACTCCTGCTCGATGAAGGCGATGGCCGAGCGGCGCTGCTCGACGACCAGGCGGGCGACGTCCTCGCCCCAGCGCGAGCGCACGCGGTGAAGGCCGCGGCTGAGCGTCTCGTACAGGTTGCCGGTGGAATGGCCCGTGGCGCCGCTGCCGAGGGAGTCCGCCTCCAGCACCACCACCTTGCGTCCCTCGCGCGCGAGGAGGAGTGCGAGCGTCAGGCCGGTGATGCCGGCGCCGATCACCAGGACGTCGGTCGTCACGTCCTCGTTGAGCATGCCGAAGCCGGCCGGGGCGGGGGCGCTCGCGCGCCAGAGCGAGGTGCTGTCCATGCGGTCTCCTGGGGGGTCCGCACGCGATCGTGGCAGAAGCGCCCGCCGCATCGCGTAGGAATACTCCACGACGGCGCGCTGCCGCGCTCGGCTGCGGCCGACATAATCCGCGTTCACTCTGCCGTGTCGCCGAATTGCCTTCATCGCCCCCTGCCGCCGCCTCGCTTCGCACGACCATCACCCTGCTGGCGATCGCCACCTTCTTCAGCGGCGTGGGCCTGAGGCTGTGCGATGGGCTGATTCCGCGGATTGCCAGCGACTTCGACATCACTGCCGGCCGGGCCGGAGCGACGGTCATCGTCTTCGCCTTCGCGTACGGCGCGATGCAGCTGGTGTTCGGCCCCGTCGGCGACCGCATCGGCAAGGCACGCACGATCTGCGCGGCGGTGTTCGGCTGCGCTGCGGCCGCCCTGCTCAGCGCGCTGGCGCCGGGCTTCGATTCACTCCTGGCGCTTCGCGCGGCGTGGGGCATGGCCGCTGCCGGGATCGTGCCGCTGTCGATGGCCCTCATCGGCGATTCCGTGCCTTTCGAAGAGCGCCAGCCCGCGCTCGCGCGGCTGCTGCTGGGCACCCTGTCGGGCATGATGGCCGGGCAGTTGGCCGGCGGCATCTTCGCCGACCTGGGCGTCGGCTGGCAGGGCGCGTTCATTGCATCCGCGGCGGGCTACCTGCTGGTGGGGGTTTTGCTGCTGACCAGGCTGCGGTCGCTGCCAGCGGAGCCGCCCGCCCATCCCGGCAGCTTCGTGGTCAAGGTGCGGCTGGTGCTGGCGGAGCGCTGGCCCTGGACGGTGCTGGCCGCGACCTTCGCCGAGGGCGTGTTCCTGCTGGGGCCGCTCACCTACATGCCCGCCATCCTCCACCAGCGCTTCGACATCAGCCTGTCTGCCGCCTCAGGGCAGATTGCCCTGTATGCCGCCGGCGGCCTGCTGTATGCGCTGGCGGCCCGGCGGATCGTCTCGCGCTGGGGCCAGGTGCGCATGGTGCGCTGGGGCGGCGTGATCATGGGACTGGGCTATCTCGCCTGGTGGGCCTCGCCGGCCGCGTGGACGGCCGCGCCAGTGGCCCTGGCGGTCGGATTCGGCACCTATCTGTTCCACAACACGCTGCAGACGCATGCCACCCAGATGACGCCCCAGGCACGCGGCACGGCAACCTCGCTGTTCGCCTTTGCGCTGTTCATGGGGC
>DAIMZU010000145.1:0-6563 GCA_036733845.1 Ramlibacter sp. | reverse complement strand
GCCAGTGCTGGGTTTGCGTACCGCCAGTTATTGCACTGAAAACGAGGGGACCCCGGCTATGTGTTGGTGTCGCGCGGCTTGCACCCCTTGCGCACCCTGGTGCGACAAACCTCGGCGGTGAGTGCGAGCCGCCTGGACGTGCGGCTGGATGGCGGTGAACAGGCCGAGGAGTTGCAGCCACTCATCGCGCAGACCAATGCGTTGCTTGGGCGACTGTCCAGTGCCTACACACAGATGGAGGCCTTCAACGCCGACGTGGCCCACGAGCTCAACAGCCCGTTATCCATCCTGATTGGCAGTTGCGAAGTGGCCTTGCGCCGCCCGCGATCTACGGCCGAGCTACGAGAACTGCTGGAATCCAATCTAGAGGAACTCCGCAGGATTGCCATGATCGTGGCGGACATGCTGTTCCTGTCGAACGCGGAACGGGGCGCAGTCGCGCGGCGTGGGCTGGCCCAGAGTCTTGCGCAGCTTGCCGGTGAAGTGGTCGACTATCACGAGGCTGCGCTTCATGAAGCGGGTCTGCAGACCGAGATTCGGGGCGATGCCACGCTTGCCGTCGATGCGGGGTTGATCCGGCGCGCGCTGTCGAACCTGGTCGGCAACGCGACCCGTTTTGCGATCAGGGGATCGACCATCTGGATCGACATTGATGATGAACCGGATGGCGGAGCCACGTTGAGCGTCTGCAACATTGGTAGTCCCATCCCGCCCGAGCATTTGCCTCGATTGTTCGACCGCTTCTATCGGATCGACGCGTCCAGGACGGATGCAAGCAGGAACCATGGCCTGGGTCTGTCCATCGTCGCCGCCATCTCTCGCATGCATGGCGGCACCGCAGGGGCCACGTCCACCGACAGCTACACGACCATCGGGTTCAGCGTCAAAGGGGGCGTGCCCGCTCAGAACAGCGTGATCACCCAGAAACCCACGAAGCCGGCGAACAACACGAGCATCGAGTAGGGCTTCTCTTCGTGCACATGTGCCTCTACCAGCAACTCCTCCGTGACGAGGTACAGCAACGCCGCCGCGGAAAACGCCAGGACGACAGCCACCGTCGATGCGGGCAGGGCGCTCAAGCTCCGATAGCCGACCAGTGCAGTCGTCAGGAGCGTCGCGGCAAGCGCCACGCACACCCAGAGCACACGTCGGCCTTGGATCGCCTCGGAAACCAGGGACATGCCCAGGAACAGCATTTCAGCGGACAGGCCAATGGCCAGCGCGAAGCCAACCTTCTCTCCAGCCGCAAAGCCGGCACCGATCGTCACGCCGTCCAGCGCCGCGTCGAGGAACACGGTGATGACCAGTCCGTAGTTGAGTTGCGCGGAATTGCTGCCTGGCGCAGTGTTCGCTGCGCGCGCCTCCAGCCAGGATCCCAGGCGCTGAACACCGAACATGAACAGCACGCCAAAGGCGAACATGCCCACCAGCGCTTGTGGAGATGCTGTCGACTGACGCATCTCTGGGAACACCTCGATGGTGATCGCAGCCAAGATGATGCCGGCTGCGACGTGCTGAACATTCGAGATCAGCGTCTTGCTGGGCTGCCAGAACGACGCCAGCCACCCTCCGAGCACCATGACGATGGCCGGAAGCGTGAGGAAGTAGTACACGCTGCCCATGACTTCATGGTACTGGCCCCCAGTACCTTGCCAAAGTACCCCGGATCGGGGACACTGTTTGCAACAGAAACCTTGGTCACTCGTGATCTTGGAACACCTCCAAGACCGCCGCAGTGATACTATCAACGACCCTCAGCTCCTGCTCGAGGCGGTACATGAGCACAGCGAACTAACTCAACATTTCAGAGGATCGTGAAGCCAATCAGCGTCATCCCACGAACATGCTCGCGCGACGGGGTTGCCCCCCAGCAGCGCGGCTGGGTGTGGGCGTTTCGCTTGTTGCTGGTCATGGTTCTGGTGTTTGACCAGGTCAGCGCACCGTTTCACCAGCATCACCATGACTTCGGCATTGATGCCGACGCTGGCTTGGCCGCTTTGCACAGCCCCTCCGGGGATTCCCTGGCCTTCGAATCGCATGCTGAGGACAGCCATGATGGGCTGCAAGCTGGCCACCCTGCCATCGCGCTGCGCTCGCAGGCCGCGTCGGAGCTGAGCGGCGTTCAATCGGTTTCCGATGCGCTGCTTTCTGTAGCGGCGTTCGTGGTGGCCTTCCCGGCCATCGAAGTGGATACGCCCGTCCCTGACTGGCCCGACCGCGGGCCACCGCAGTTCACCTCTTTCAAGAGCCTGCCCCCCGCAGGCCGTGCCCCTCCGCTCCACGCCTGAAAAGCCGCAAGCCGTTTTTCCCGGGCGCGCACCAGCGCGCGCTCAGTCCGTGGAGTTTTCATGTCATCGCAATTTCCCCTTCGCGCGCCGGTGCAGAGGCAGCGCGGTGCTGGCCTTGCCAGCCGCCGCAATGTCGTCTCGCAACCGAGCCTGGCGCTGTGCGCCCTCGCGCTCGCGCTCACCCTTTCAACAACCACCTCCCAAGCAGCCGACGCGCCGGCCTTCGGCGTGCTGCTGCAACAGTCACTGGCGCGGGCGCCCATCCTGCTTGAGCAGCAGGCCAATGCCGAAGCCGCGCGCCTGGACGCGGCGCAGAGCCGCAAGTGGCTCAATCCCAAGGTCGACGCACTTTCTGAAGACCTGAACGCGCCGAGCAACGGCGGTCAGAGCCCGCGTCAAATCACCTTCTCCATCAGTCAGCCGCTGGAACTGGGCGGCAAGCGAGCCTCTCGCATCGCCGTGTCCGACCGCGATTCCGATGTGGCCGAAGCCAGGCGCCGTGAAGCCGAAGTGCTGTGGGCTGCAAAGCTCGCCGTCGCCTACGGAACGGTCGAGGCGGCCCAAGGGCGGCAACGTGTGGCAGCAGATGAACTGAGCCGCGCCGGCGACGACTTGCGGGCCGCGCGCGCCCAAGTCGAAGCAGGCAAGGAAGCCAGTGTCCGCGTCGCGCAGGCAGAAGCCGGTGCCGCTGCCGCCCGTGGCGCCGAGCGCGCAGCCGCCGCCGACCTGACCCAGGCCCTGGAAGAGCTGTCTGCACTCGTTGGGTCCCAGGAGCGCTTCACCGGCATCGCCGGATCCCTGTTCAGCACGGCAGCCGACGCAGGCGCCGCAGCCGACGAATCTCCCACGCTGCGCGTCGCGCAAAGCGAGCGTGAGGCCTCCGAGGCCCGGCTGCAAGTGGAAGAGCGGCGCTGGATTCCAGACCTCAGCGTGACGGCCGGCGTGCGTCGCTATGCCTGGACGTCCCAGAACGGCTATGTGGTCGGCTTGTCCGCATCCATCCCGTTGTTCGACCGCAATCGAGACGGCGTCGCCGCCGCGCGCCAGCGCGTGCAGGCCGCCGACGCACGCGTCCTGGCTGCCCGGCTGGAGACAGCTGCAGCCCGTCGATCGGCGCAGGCGCAACTGCTGGCTGCGGAGGGGCAACTGGAAGCTGCTCTTGAGGGCGAGCGTGCGTCCGCCGAAGGCTATCGACTGGGCCGCATCGGCTACGACGCCGGACGCACGCCTCTTGTCGAGCTGCTGTTCGCTCGTCGCGCTTATTCCGAAGCTCAACGTTCAACCATCGACGCGCGATTGGCGCGCGTCCGTTCCCTGGCAGCGCTCGCGCAGGCGCAGGGCCGTCTCGCATTTGGAGAATCACAATGACAAGCAAATTCAAGCTGAACCAAGTGCTGATCGCGGCCTGCATCGCCGCCGGTGCAGGAGCACTGGGCTACGGCATTGCGAGCCGCAGCTCGAGCGGTGCAGAGCCGGCGCCAGCCGCCGCCGCACCGAAGCCGGCAGCGACCGCAAATGCGGCCAAGAAGGACGCGCCCGAGCTGAAGATCCCGGCGGACTACATCACCGCCGCCAACATCACTGTCGAGAACGCGTCTGGCTCTGACGTCCGCAATGAGCTTCTGCTCCCTGCGGTCGTGACGGCCGCACCGGGCGCGGAAGCCGCCGTGGTGAGCCGCGCAAACGGCACATTGGTCCGGGTCTTGCGCCGCCTCGGCGACACCGTCAAGGCAGGTGAGGTGCTCGCAAGTATCGAGAGCCTCGAAGCCGCCACCATGGTGAGCGACCGCCGCGTGGCGCAAGCCAAGGTCGACCTGGCGCGCAAGACGCTGGCCCGTGAGAAGAGCCTCTTCGACCAGGGCGTCACGCCTCGTCAAGCGCTGGAAGCCGCTCAAGCAGATGTGGACGTCGCTGAGGCTGAGGCTCAGCGGGCCGCTGCTGTCGCAGGCGCCGCGCGCGTCGGCAGCGACGGCCGATCGCTCAATATCGTGGCGCCCATCGCCGGCCGCATCACTTCCATCACTGCGCTTGCAGGCGCCCACGTGACGCCGGACCTTGAGCTGTTCCGTGTGGGAATGCCCGGTGCCGTGCAGATCGAGGCGCCTCTGACCGCGGACGATCTGCGTCGCGTGGCAGTGGGCGACTCGGCTACTGTTCTGACTCGCTCCGGCAAGCCGGTGCCGGTGACGGTTCGCGGCTTGACGCCAGGCGTCAGCGCCACCACGCGTGCGGCCACGGTCGTGCTCATTCCGACGGCGGGGCCGGATGCGCAATCGCTCCTCGCCGGCGAAGGTGTGCAGGTCCGCCTGCAGACCCGCGGTCAATCCACGCCGCAGGGCGTCGCCGTGCCCGAAGAGGCGGTGCAAAACATCGACGGTACGGATGTCGTGTTCCTCCGCACGCCTGAAGGCTTCCGCGTCCAGCAGGTCTACGTGGGTCTGCGCAGCGGTGGCCTGGCGCAGATCGTCACTGGCCTGAAGTCGGGCCAGCAGGTCGCCGTCCGCAATGCCTTCCTGCTGAAGGCCGAGGCGAAGAAGCTCGCGGGAGACGACGAATGATCCAAGCTCTTCTCCAGGGCGTGGTTCGAGCCCGTTGGATGGTGCTGTTTCTGACGGCGCTCGTCGCCGCCTTCGGCGCCTGGCAGCTCAACTTGCTGCCCATCGACGTCACGCCCGACATCACGAACAAGCAGGTACAGATCAACACGGTTGTCCCGACACTGACACCGGTCGAGGTTGAAAAACGAGTGACCTATCCGATCGAGACAGCGCTTGCCGGCCTGAACGGCGTGGAGAACATGCGCTCGTTCTCGCGCAATGGCTTCAGCCAGGTCACGGTGATCTTCAAGGAGAGCGCCAACCTGTACTTCATGCGCCAGCAGGTCACCGAACGCTTGAATCAGGCGCGGGCCAGCCTGCCCGAAGGTGCCGACCCCGTCCTCGGACCGGTATCCACTGGCCTCGGCGAGGTGGTGCACTACAGCGTCGAGTACAAGTACCCGCGCGGCGAGGGTGCGCCTGCACCGGCTGAAGGCAAGGCCGGCTGGCAGAAGGACGGCAGCTTCGTGACGGACGAGGGCGAACGCTTGCCCGATTCCGTCTCGCAGTTGGCCTACCTCCGCACGGTGCAGGACTGGATCGTCCGGCCACAGCTGCGCATGACGCCCGGCGTCGCTGACGTGGACTCGCTGGGCGGCTTCGTCAAGCAGTACGTCGTCGAGCCCGACCTGACGCGTCTTGCGGCCTACGGCCTGGACTGGAGTGAACTCGGTCGCGCGCTGGAAGACTCGAATCTATCCATCGGTGCCAACTACTTGCGTCGCTCAGGCGAGAACTACCTCGTCCGTGCCGATGGCCGACTGCGCTCCGTGGACCAGATCGCCAATACGGTTGTCGCGCAACGCAACGGCGTGCCGGTCACGGTGGGCCAGGTGGCCACGGTCAAGATCGGCGGTGAGATTCGCACCGGTGCAGCCAGCCGCGACGGCAATGAGGCGGTCGTCGGCAGCGCGCTGATGCTTGTCGGCGAAAACAGCCGGACGGTTGCCGCCGCCGTGGTCGAGAAGCTGGGAGAGATCAAGAAGACGCTGCCGGAAGGCGTCGTGCTGGAGCCCACGCTGGACCGCTCCCAGCTGGTGGTGGCCACCATCAAGACCGTCGCCAAGAACCTGACCGAGGGTGCGCTGCTGGTTGTCGCCATCCTGTTCGCCCTGCTGGGCAACTGGCGCGCGGCCGTCATCGCGGCGCTGGTGATTCCGCTGTCGCTGCTGATGAGCGCCATCGGCATGAACTCCTTCGGCATCTCGGGCAACCTGATGAGCCTCGGTGCGCTGGACTTCGGTCTGATCATCGACGGCGCCGTCATCGTGGTCGAGAACGCCTTGCGGCGCCTGGCCCATCGACAGGCACTGGAAGGCCGCTTGCTGACGCTCGGCGAGCGCCTGCAGGAGGTCATGGCTTCGTCCAAGGAAATGATCAAGCCGACCGTATACGGCCAGCTGGTGATCTTCCTGGTGTTCCTGCCGTGCCTGAGCTTCCAGGGCGTCGAGGGCAAGATGTTCTCGCCCATGGTGATCACGCTGATGCTGGCCCTCGCGTCCGCCTTCGTGCTGTCCATCACCTTCGTGCCGGCCATGCTGGCCGTCGTGATGACGAAGCACATCGAGGAGCGCGAAGTCAAGGTGATCCAGGCGACCAAGAACCGGTACCTGCCGGTGCTGCAGCGTACGGTGGCCAACCCGTGGCCATCGATCGTCACCGGCCTCGTCATAGTGGC
>DAIMZU010000144.1:0-6608 GCA_036733845.1 Ramlibacter sp. | reverse complement strand
CATCGAGACCGCCGACGACGCCGCCGTCTACCAGCTCAACGACGAGCAGGCGCTGGTCGCCACGACGGACTTCTTCATGCCCATCGTGGACGACCCCTACGATTTCGGGCGCATCGCCGCGACCAACGCGATCTCGGACGTCTATGCGATGGGCGGGCAGCCCATCATGGCGCTGGCCTTGGTGGGCATGCCGGTGAGCGTCCTGTCCACCGCCACCATCGGGCGCATCCTCGCGGGTGGCGAGTCGGTCTGCCGCGAGGCCGGCATCCCGATCGCCGGTGGCCACACGATCGACTCGGTCGAGCCGATCTACGGCCTGGTGGCGCTCGGGCTGGTCCATCCGAAGCAGGTCAAGCGCAATGCCGATGCGCGTGCCGGGGACGTGCTGGTGCTCGGCAAGCCGCTGGGCGTGGGCGTGATGTCCGCCGCCCTCAAGAAGAACGCGCTGGATGCCGAGGGCTATGCCCGCCTGATTGCGACGACCACCCGGCTGAACACGCCCGGGCCCGAGCTGGCGCGGCTGGAGGGCGTGCATGCGGTCACCGACGTCACCGGGTTCGGCCTGGCCGGCCATGCCCTCGAGCTCGCCCGGGGCGCCGGCGTGGGCATTGCGCTGGACTGGTCGCGGGTGCCCCGCCTGGCGGGCGTGGACGGCCTGGCAGCCGACGGGTTCGTGACCGGGGCCTCGGGCCGCAACTGGGCCGCCTATGGCAGCGAAGTCGCGCTCGCACCGGGGCTGCGGCCTGCCGACCAGGCCCTGCTGTCCGATCCGCAGACCAGCGGTGGCCTGCTGGTGTCCTGCACGCCCGAGTCGGCCGACGCGGTGCTGGCGCTGTTCCGGCGGCACGGCTTCGAGGAGGCCGCGGTGATCGGCCGCATCGAACCGGCCGGCGACGGACCGCGCCTTCGGGTCGGCTGATCAGCTCCCGTCCACCTGCTCGCGGACCCAGCGTGCGTAAGCGGCGCTGGCCGAGACGGGCTGCCACAGCAGCTGCGGCAGCTCGTAGGGGTGCTGGGTGGCCATGAACGCCTCGATGGCCGGCAGCCGGGACGCGGTCGTCTTGAGGGTCAGCCGCCATTCGGGCTCGCAGCAGGGCTTTCCGTCCCAGTGGTAGTGAGACTGCATCGGGCCGTCCACCTGCACGCAGGCCGCCAGGCGCTGGTCGACCAGGGCGGCGGCCAGCCGCTGCGCATCCTCGGCCGCGCCCACGGTGCTGGTGATACTGATGAGCTGGAAATCGGGGCTGGCTGGCATGGCGTTGACTGCGGCAATGGCCTGCATTGTGCGGCAGCGGGCCCGGGAACTTCGGGCTTAGCACTCTCTCCAAGTGAGTGCTAATATAGGGAGGAAAGATGAAAGGACCTGTTCAGATGTCCCACGTGTCTGCAAGCTCCGCCGCGTCCGGCCTGGCCGTGGCGAACCCCTGGGCGGTCGTGCCGTCCCTGGGCAACCTGGATGCCTACATCTCCGCGGTCAACCGCCTGCCCATGCTCACCCCGGAAGAGGAGCAGCAGTACGCCCGCCAGCTTCGTGACGGCAACGACCTCGAAGCCGCCGGCCGGCTGGTGCTGTCGCACCTGCGGCTGGTGGTCGCGGTCTCCCGCAAGTACCTCGGCTACGGCCTGCCCCAGGGCGACCTCATCCAGGAAGGCAACATCGGCCTGATGAAGGCGGTCAAGCGCTTCGACCCCGACCAGGGCGTTCGCCTGGTCAGCTACGCGCTGCACTGGATCAAGGCCGAGATCCACGAGTACATCCTGCGCAACTGGCGCATGGTCAAGGTGGCGACGACCAAGGCCCAGCGCAAGCTGTTCTTCAACCTGCGCTCCATGAAGCAGGGCTTCAAGGACGACGAGGACGCGCCCACCCACCGCGACACCCTCACCGACGCGCAGATCGAGATCATGGCCCGCGAGCTCAACGTCAAGCGGGAAGAAGTTGTCGAGATGGAGACCCGCATGTCGGGTGGCGACGTCATGCTCGACCCCGGCCCGGGTGACGACGGCGAAGACAGCTTCGGACCGATCGCCTACCTGACCGACGCGAACCACGAGCCCACGGCCATGCTGGAGTCGCGCCAGCGCGATGCGCTCGCCACCGATGGCATTGCCACCGCGCTGGAGCAGCTCGATCCCCGCAGCCGCCGCATCGTCGAGGAGCGCTGGCTCAAGGTCAACGACGACGGCTCGGGCGGCATGACCCTGCACGAGCTTGCCGCGGAATACGGCGTCTCGGCCGAGCGCATCCGCCAGATCGAAGTGGCGGCCATGAAGAAGATGCGCAAGGCGCTGGACGCCTACGCCTGATCCGCGGCGCGCGGGCGCAACACCCATCGCAACTCCGTGCCCGCCCGGCGGGCCGGCTTCGACCTGGCGGAAAGCACGGGGGCGACGCGCGCCCCTGCTGGGTTAGGATCGGCGGCTTCCCCACCCGACCGGAATCCAAAGGCATGTCCCCGATCTCCCGCCGCTCGCTCCTCTCGCTTCCCCTTGCCGGCGCTGCGCTGCCCGCGCTCGCACAGAACACCGCCGCATCCCGCAACCCGGCCGCCTGGCCAACCCGCACGGTCCGCATCGTCGTCGGCTTCCCCGGCGGGTCCTCGCCGGACATCACCGCGCGCACGATCGCCGAGCCCCTGTCCAAGGCGCTCGGCCAGACGGTGATCGTCGAGAACCGCGCCGGCGCGGGCGGCAACATCGCCGCCGACCTGGTGGCCAAGTCGGATGACCAGCACACGCTGGGGCTGATGATCAACGGCAACATGACGATCGCCAAGCTGCTGAATCCGGCGGTCCCCTTCGACCCGCTCAAGGACCTGGCTCCCATCAGCCTGCTGGGCACCGCGCCGCTGGTGCTCACCGCACCCGCCAACGCACCGGGCACGAACGCCCAGGACTTCTTCGTGCAGGCCCGCAACGCGGGTGACAAGTGGAGCTACGGCACGCCCGGGGTCGGCACCGTGGCCCACATCGGCATGGAACTGCTCAAGTCCAAGACCAACATCAACCCGGTGCACGTGCCCTATCCCGGCAACCCGCAGGTGATCAACGCCATGATCGGCGGCCAGATCCAGTTGGCCCTGCTTCCCATCGGGCTTGCCCTGCCGCAGGTGCGCGCCGGTCGGCTGCGGGTGGTCGGGCTGACCTCCTCGGGCCGCAGCGCGCTCGCGCCCGAGTTCCCCAGCCTGGACGAGCAAGGCGCCACGCGCGGCTTCCAGCTCGAGATCTGGAACGCGATCGCCGGTCCTGCCTCGATGCCGCGCCCGATCGTCACGCGACTGTCCGGGCTGGTCAGCGACATCGTGCGCAGCCCCGAGGTGCGCCAGCGCATGTTCCAGCAAGGCTGGCAGGTCGCCGGCACCTCGGCCGAAGGCCTGGCCAACCGCATCAAGGCCGACACCGCCCTGCTCGGCGGCGTGATCGCGATGCGCGGCATCAAGGCCGAATAAGGAAAAAGCGGGGCCCACAGCCCCGCTCGAACCTGCTGAACGCGTCTCAGCCCTGCTTCAGCAGGATGCGGATGTCGTCCGCCAGCGCCTGGGGGCCGGTTCCGTAGCGCGTGTACAGCCGCAGCCGGCCTTGCGTGTCGTAGACATAGCTGGCTGCCGTGTGGTCCATGGTGTAGCTGCCGGGAGTCTTGCCCTCGACCTTCTTGTAGTGGACCTTGAAGTCCCTGGCCACGGCTTCGAGCTGCTCGGGCGTGGGCCGCAGCGCGACGAAGGACGGGTCGAAGTTGACCATGAAGGCCGACAGCACCTCGGGCGTGTCCCGCTGCGGGTCCACCGTGATGAACACCCCCTGCACCTTGTCTCCATCGGCGCCCAGCAAGCGTTTGGCCTCGGCGATCTCCGCCAGCGTGGTCGGGCACACGTCGGGGCACTGCACGAAGCCGAAGAAGACCACCACCACCTTGCCGCGGAAATCCTGCAGGCTGCGCGGCTGTCCCTTGGCGTCCGGCAGCCGGAAATCCTTGGCGTAGTCCGCGCCGGTGAGGTCGATGGCCTTGAACTGCGCCTGCCCTGAAGGGCTGCAGGCGGACAGGCCGGCCGCGCCGAAGGCGGCCAGGGTGGCAAGTGCGTGGCGTCGTTTCATCGCAGGAGGTAGTGGTCCAGCAGCAGGGCCGCGAACAGCAGGCTGAGGTGAATGAGCGAGAAGCGGAAAGTACGGCGGGCCAGCGCGTCCGAGTATTCGCGCCACAGCGCGTAGCCGTACGCGCAGAAGCCTGCGCCCAGCACCACCGCCGCAGCCAGGTACAGCCATGAGCTCATGCCGATGACAAAGGGAAGCAGACCCGCGGCGAACAGCACCAGGGTGTACAGCAGGATCTGCAGGCGCGTGAACTCGTTGCCGTGCGTCACCGGCAGCATCGGCAGGCCCGAGCGCCGGTAGTCTTCGACCCGGTAGAGCGCCAGCGCCCAGAAGTGCGGCGGCGTCCACAGGAAGATGATGAGGAACAGCACCAGCGCCTGCGGCCCCACGTCGCCCGTCATCGCAGCCCAGCCCAGGACGGGCGGCATCGCGCCAGAGGCGCCGCCGATCACGATGTTCTGCGGCGTCAGCGGCTTGAGGATGACGGTGTAGACCACCGCGTAGCCCACGAAGGTCGCAAAGGTCAGCCACATGGTGACCGGGTTGACCCACTGGTACAGCAGCCATGAACCGAGGCCGCAAAGTGCCGCGGAGAAAGCCAGCGCCTGGCGGTCGGACAGCTCGCCCTTGGCGGTGGGCCGCCAGGCCGTGCGCTTCATGCGGGCGTCGATGCTTTTTTCCACCAGGCAGTTGAAGGCGGCCGCCGCTCCGGCGACCAGCCAGATGCCCAGGCAGGCCAGCACCGCCACGCGCAGCTGCTCGGCCGTGGGCAGGCCGGGGACCGCGAGCACCATGCCGATGAGCGCGCAGAAGACGATCAGCTGCACCACCCGCGGCTTGGTCAGCGCATAGAACTGGGAGACCACGTTCATCGCCGCACCTCCGCGGCCGCGGGGCCCTGGGCTGCCACGGCGGGCAGCGGGGCCGTCGCCTGTGTCACCGCGCGGCTCTCGCACCAGGCCCAGGTGAAGACCATCACCAGGCCCGCGGCACCGCCGGTGTGCGACACCGCGGCCACCAGCGGCCATTCGAGAACGACGTTCGACAGCCCGGTGAGCAACTGCCATGCGGCCAGCCCCATGATCCACCGGCCCTGCCGGCCGAGCCCTGCGCGGGCGAGCACCCAGCCGAGCACCAGCAGCAGCGGCAGCAGGGCATAAGCCACCAGCCGGTGCGTGTAGTGGATCGCGGTGAGCGCGGCGAAGGGAATGGACTCGCCGGTGCCGGTCAGGCCGAGCGGCCGCCAGAGCTCGAAGGCGGGCTGGAAGGCCATGTCCGGCCACCAGCTGCCCTGACAGGTCGGGAAGTCGCGGCAGGCCAGCACCGCATAGTTGGTGCTGACCCAGCCGCCGAGGGCCACCTGCAGCCAGACCAGGGCGAACACGCCTGCCAGCGCCAGCCGCAACCTGCCGTCCAGAAGGAGCGGCCCGCGGCCCTGGTGCGCCTGTGCATAGCCCACCGCCTGCCGCACGAGCAGGGCGAGCAGCAGCAGGCCGCCGAGCAGGTGCAGCGTGACGATCAGGGGCTTGAGCTTCATCGTGACCGTCAGCGCACCGAAGGCGCCCTGCACGCACACCCAGACCAGCGTGGCCAGTGGCCAGGCGGGGCTGACCGGCAACTCGCGCCGGCGCATCCAGGTTGCCACCGCGAGCGTGAGGATCAGCACGCCGACGCCCGTGGCCATGTAGCGGTGGATCATCTCGATCCAGGCCTTGCCGTGCGTGACCGGGCCGGTGGGCATGGCGGCCTGGGCCTCGCTGATCTGCTCGTGGGCGCCGCGCGGACTGGCCGCGCCGTAGCAGCCAGGCCAGTCGGGGCAGCCGAGTCCGGAGTCGGTGAGCCGGGTGAACGCGCCGAACAGCACCAGGTCGAAGGTGATGAACAGCGTGACCACCGTGAGCGCCGCCAGGCGGCGTGCGATCGGGGCGCGCTGGTTGCGCAGCCACACCCAGGCGAGCGGACCGAGTGCGATGACGACGCCCAGCAGCATGAGCCGCAGCGTCGGTGACAGGTCGTACAGGGCGACGGACTCGGTCATGAGGGCCGTCCGGGCTGGTCCCAGGATGCGGATGCGCGCAGCAGGCGCTCCAGGTCGCGGCGTGCACGCGAAGCCGACTGCCGGTCCAGGCTGGCCGGAAACCGCATCATCCAGTTGCCCATGGGATCGACGACGTAGAGGTGGTCTTCGAGACGGGCCCCGGGTGCAGGCGCCAGCCACTGCGCCAGTTGCTGCGGATCGATGCGCAGCACCGTCGCCTGGGCCATCGCGGGAAGGACCGCGTCACGGAGCGGCGCCGCGTCGTTCACCAGCCAGACGCGATCGACCCGGTCTTTTTCCTTGCCGAGCGCCTCGCGAAGCTGCCGCTGCAGGTACAGGTTGTTCTCGCAGGTGCTGTCGCAGGCGCCGCCGGAGACGGCCACCAGCAGCCACTGGCCGCGAAGGGCCGGCAGGGGCACGGCCTGGCCCTGCGGCGTCGCGCCGCTGATGGCGGGCGCGGGACGCTGCGGCTCGACCAGTT
>DAIMZU010000143.1:0-6659 GCA_036733845.1 Ramlibacter sp. | reverse complement strand
CGCGCCCCAGAAGGCCATGACGCAGTCGCCCATGTACTTGTCGATGGTGCCGCGGCGGCCGCGGATGATCTCGGTCAGGCGGCTGAAGACGTCGTTGAGCAGCGCCTGGAGCTTGATCGGCTCCATCTGCTCGGACAGGGCGGTGAAGCCGCGCATGTCGGAGAACATGACGGTCAGTTCGCGGTTGGCCGCGGCCATGCTGTAGCGGTGGGGCTCCTTGACCATCTCGTCGACCAGTTCAGGGGGCACGTAGGTGCCGAACAGGTGGGCGAGGTCGCGCTTGCTGCGGCTTTCGACGAAGTAGCCCCAGCTCATGTTGAGTGCGAAGGCGGCCGCGGTCATGACCAGGAAGGCGGCCAGCGGCAGCACCAGGCCCTCCGTGTACAGCAGCAGGTTGAGGCCGACGCCGGCCACCAGCACCGCGGCGCTGAGCGCCACGGCGCGGGTGGCCGATACCAGCGGCAGCACCAGGGCCAGCACGCTGCCGGCCGCCAGCAGGACGAGGATGTCGTAGCCGAGCGCATAGTCGGGCCGCACGTGGATGCGGCCGTCGAGCAGGCCGGAGATCATGTTGGCGTGGGCCTCCACGCCGGGATAGGCGCGGCCGACGGGGGTGAGGCGCAGGTCCTTGAGGCCGGGGGCGGTGGTGCCGACCAGGACGAGCTTTCCGGCGAGGCTGCCCGGGTCCAGGCGCTGCATCAGCAGGTCGGACGCCGACACATACCGGAACGATCCGCCCTGGGGGCCACCCTCGCCCCGGAAAGGCACGAGGGCGGTCACGCCCTCGGCCACGGGGATGTCCATGGCGCGGTCGCCCTGGCGCAGGCGCACGGCTTCTAGGCCGTGGTACCGGCGCGCCTCGGTGGCAAAGACAGGCTCGATGGACGGCAGGCCGGTGACCAGCCGGAACAGCGCGAGGGACAGGGCCTCGTAGTAGCGCCCCTGGTATTCGGCCAGCAGCGGAATGGACCGGACCGCGCCATCGGGGTCGACCACGGGGTTGAAGTAGCCGGCCAGGGGCGCGGCCGCCGCCAGGCCTGGCAGGTTCGCGCCGTAACCGCTCCAGCTGGTGAAGCGGATCGGGCGGCCCTGCAGCGCCTCGGCGGGCAGCGCCGGCGCGGGCAGGACGCCGGACGTTCCGGCCTGGGCCTCGCTGCTGAAGTAGTAGCCCAGCACCGCCGGCCGGTCGCGCAGGGAGCGCGCGAACTGGCCATCATGGTCCAGGGAGGGTTCGAGCGCGCGCAGGCGCGCTTTCAGTGCGGGCTGGTCGGCCAGGTCGGTCGCGGCCAGTTCGTGGAGGCGGCGCAGGCCCGAGCTGTCGTCGGGCTCGGCGAAGACCACGTCGAATCCGACGGCGGCGACCTGCTGGCGCTCGAACAGTTCGTCGGCCAGGCGGGCCATGTGCTGCCGGCCCCAGGGCCACCGGCCGACTTCGGCCAGGCTTTTCTCGTCGATGTCGACGATGACGATGCGCTCGTCCAGCGTGCCTGGCAGGGTGGCGCGCAGGCGAACGTCGTACAGGAGGGCATCCAGCCGGTGCAGGACGCCGATGTTCAGCACGCCGGTGGCGTGCAGCAGGGCGAACAGCAGGGGCAGCAGGGTGATGGCCACGCGGGGCCCGTGCCGCGCCAGCGAGCGCAGGCGGCTCTGTCGGTTGGCCGGGGAGTGCGGCCCGGCCATGGTCAGGCGAGCACGAACTGCATCCGGGTGCCGGCAAGCTCGAGGGTATCGCCGCTGTGCAGCGGGACGGGCTCGGTGCCGACCGGCGCGCCATTGAGGCTGGCACGTTCGGTGCCGTCCACGTGCGAGACCACGTAGCCCTGGGGCCGGCGGGTGATGGCGGCGACGGCGAGGCCAGGCTTGCCGAAGGTGGTGACCACCTTCTGCAGCGGCAGTTCGCGCCCGCTGGCGGAGCCACTGAGCACCTTGATGAAGGCGCGCAGTTCCGGGGCGCCGGCCGGCGGGGTGCCCGATGCGCCGGCCTGCGGCGTGGCGGGCCGGGGCGGCTCGGGCGGGGGCTTCGACCCCGGGCGCACCACCATGGTCTTGTCGAACTGGCTGGCCGGGGCTTCGCAGACGAAGCGGATGCGGTACTTGCCGACCTCGATCATGTCGTCGTGCCGCAGCACCTGCTGCTTGACGGCCTTGCCGTTGACGTAGGTGCCGTTGGTGCTGCCGAGGTCCTCGAGCAGGACCTCGCTGCCCTTCATCTGCAGGACGGCGTGCTCGCCGCTGACGGCCAGGTTGTCGATGACGACGTCGTTGTAGGGCCGCCGTCCGAGGGTGGTCCGGTCTTTCGTCAGCTGGACTTCCTTGATGACGACTCCGTCGATCGACAGGATCAACTTCGGCATGGGGCGCGCTCCTCGGGCTTATTCTGATGGGTTGCTCAGCCGGATTGTCCCAGCCAGCGCGACAATAAGCCAGGACGGGGTGCATCGGCCTGCGCATGGACCAGCAGGACCGTGATGTTGTCGCGCCCGCCATGGGCGTTTGCCGCATCGACCAGCCGGGTGGCCCGCTCGTCCAGCGGCGCTTCCAGGCGCAGGATGTCGCCGATGAGCCCGTCGTCGATCATGTCGGACAGGCCGTCCGAGCACAGCAGGTAGCAGTCGTCGGCCTCGACCTTCAGCTCGTTGACCTCGACGATCACGGACTCTTCGACACCGAGCGCGCGCGTGACCAGGTTGCGGTGGCTCGCGGTGGCGGCCTCCTGGGGGCTGATGAGCCCGGCATCGAGCTGCTCCTGCAGCAGCGAATGGTCGCGGGTGACCTGGACCAGGCGCCCGCCGCGCAGCCGGTAGCACCGCGAGTCGCCGATGTGCGCGACCATCATGCGCTGGTCCTGGAAGACGCCCATCACCAGGGTGGTCCCCATGCCAGCATAGCCCGGGTTGGCCAGCGAGGCGCTGAAGACCGCGCGATTGGCGTCCTCGACACTGAGTTCCAGCGCGCGCCGCAGCTCGCGCGCGGAGGCGGCGCGGGCCTGGGACTCCAGCCAGGCGCCGAGTTGCGAGCGGATGAGCGTGGTGGCCATGCTGGCGGCGATCTCGCCGGCGTTGTAGCCGCCCATGCCGTCGGCCAGGATGGCGATGCGATGGCGCTCGTCCACGAGGACGGCGTCCTCGTTGTTGGACCGCGTGAGCCCCGCGTCCGTGCGCGAGCAGAAAAGATAGTTCATGGAGCAAACGTGGCGCAGGGCGCTCAGGCATCCGGGTCCGCCCCCGTGGGGGAGCTGCGGACCGCGCGGGCGGCCGCGGTGGAGAGGGTGGGCAGGCGGACGGTTCCGGGCGACGCGGCGAGATCCGCGGCCTGCAGCGGGCGGGTCGGATCATAACTTCCGGCGGCAGGCGCGTCGCCGGTCTGCGAGGGCGGCGGCAGGCTGCCCCCCAGGGCCTGCAGCTCGGGCAGGCTGGCGCGGAGCGCGGCGGCGAAGGCTTCGCCGTCGGGCACGCGCCCGTCGGGCCGCTTTACAAGGGCGCTGGCGAGGGCTGCGGCGACCGAGGGGGGCAGCTCGGGCCGGCGCGAGCGCAGGTCGGGTGCGTCTTCGTTGGCGATCTTGAACATGAGTTCGGCCAGGGAGTCGCCCCGGAAGGGGAGCTCGCCGGTGAAGAGCTGGAAGAGCGTGACGGCCAGCGCATACAGGTCGGCCCGACCGTCGACCGGCTTTCCGGCGATCTGCTCGGGCGCCATGTAGCTGGGCGTGCCCAGGACCATGCCGGTGCGGGTGCGGCTGGCATCGGTGATGCGCGCGATGCCGAAGTCAGTGACCTTGACGGCGCCGGACTCCGGGTCCCAGACGATGTTGGCGGGCTTGATGTCGCGGTGCACGACGTGCTGCCGATGGGCATAGGCCAGCGCCTCGGCCACGCGGATGCCGATCTCGCCGACCACCCCCGGCGGGAGCAGCTGCCCCGGCTGGACATGGTGGGCCAGGTCGTGGCCGCGCAGGAATTCCATGGCGATGTAGGCCAGGTCGTGCTCCTCGCCGGCATCGAAGATGGTGACGATGTGGGGGTGCGCCAGGCGCCCGGCGGTCTCGGCCTCGCGGAAGAAGCGCTTGCGCGCGTCCTCCAGTTCGGTGCCTTCGAACTCGCGCGAGAGTTCGAGCGTCTTGATGGCGACGGTGCGCCCGATCATGGGGTCGCGGCCGAGGTAGACCACGCCCATGGCGCCCTTGCCGAGCTCTCGCTCGACCTGGTAGCGGCCCAGCATGGGTTTTTCCACCTGTCCGTCGCCCAGGATGCGCGTGGTGCCTGCGCCGCCCGCGCCCATGCCGAGGATGACGGTGTCGGCAAGGTTGCGGGCACGGTTGCGCCGCTGGGCCAGGTCCTTGAAGCCGGCATTCCAGGTGGCCATGTGGTCGTACACCGCCTCGGCCTTGTTGAACTGCCGCTTGCGCTCGAAGTCGAGGGCGAGGTTGTAGAGGTTCTCCATCAGCGCGTCGCCCAGGGGCACGCGGCGGAAGCGGTCCCAGGCCATGTCGAGCTGTCCCTGGCCCTGCAGCGACAGCCCCATGAGGCGGTTGGTTTCGGCCGATTCGTCGTCGGCGCGCAGCTTGCCGCGCTCGGTCGCCAGGAAGCGGCGCGTCGTGAGGGCCAGGTGACCCACCAGCAGCAGCACCGCCGGAAGGACCCACTGCACCCAGGTGGCCGCCTGCATGAGCAGCAGGGCCTCGCCACCGACCAGGGCGGCCAGAAGCAGCGCGGTGGCGGCCGCGCCTCCGCCGGCGGACAGCCGGGGCAGGCCGGCCGCCAGGTAGGCGGCGACCAGCAGCAGGGCGCCGAGCGCGGCCCAGGGACCCCAGGAAGGCTCGACCGTCACATGCCCGGAGAGGATGGACGAGGTCGCGTGGGCGAGCACCTCCACCGGCGCCAGCCCGGGGTGGCCGGGGACGGGGTAGGTGGTGCCCACGCCGGCGGCCGTGGCGCCGACGAGCACGATCTTGTCGGTGAACCGGCTGGCGGGCACGCGGCCGGTGGCGACGTCGTGGAAGGACTCGATGGCAAAAGGCGGGCGTCCCGCCTCGGCCCGGTAGAAATGCGGAAGCATCCGCGCTTCCAGGTCGGTCGGGACGCGCAGGCCCCCGAGCTGCACGGCGGCGCCTGGATCGAGCTGCAGGTCGGCGACCCCGAGGTTGAGCGCCGCGGCGGCGGCCAGCAACGCGAGCGACGGCATGGCGCGGCCGTAGTGGTTCACCAGCAGGGGTTCCTGCCGGATGACGCCGTCGGATTCACTGAGCTGGTTGAGGTGGCCGATGCCCGCGGCGGCCTGGGCCAGCAGGTCGAAGGGCGCCTGCACACTGAGGGCCGGGACGGAATAGCCCACGGCTTCGGGCAGTGTGTGGGCCTGCACGGCCGCCGCGAGCGGCCGGTCGGGACGGCCCAGGGGCTGCCCGAGTTCGAAGACCGCCGGAAGCAGCACCTTGCCGGCGCGGGCCATGCCCTGCGCGAGGCGCGCGTCCGCGTCCAGGGACGCCTCGGCTTCGCTCAGCATGCGCGCGATCGGCTCGGGCAGGTCGCCGGGTGAGGCGGCCTGCCGGATGCGGCGGATGGCCTCGAGGCCGCGGTCGACCTGCGGCTCGAAGAAGAAGGTGGTGAAGACGACCGCCTTGGGCCGCCCTTCGGCGAGCCGGTCGAGCAGGCCGGCATGCACCTCGCGCGACCACGGCCAGCGGCCGATCTCGGCCACGCTGCGGTCGTCAATGGCGACGATGGCGATCCGGTCGGAAGGGGTGCGCGCCGCCTGTGTGCTCGCGACGTCGTAGACCCGGCGCTCCAGGGCGCTGATCGCGTCGGTGAAGACGTGTGCAAGCAGCACGGCGGCCGTGACCACGAGCGCCAGCGCGGCGTCCGAGCGCCAGAACGCCCGCCTGCGCTTCAATGAACCATTGCCTGCCATGAACCGACGACCCCTCGCCGCGCCGGATATGGCGCCTCGCTCCGAGGTTCGCACGATAGCAGATGCAACACATCGTTACAAGGCTGCCAAAGTGACTGGCCGCAAAAGCGAACAGGCGGGTGGTGCCTGCGCACCACCCGCCTGCTGCGGGAGCGAAATACCGATGCGTTCCGGTCAGGCGGCGGTGGCCTGGCTGGCGCGGCGGGCGGTCAGCACCTTGCCCACCACGAGCACCAGGATGGCGCCGGACGCGGCGGTCAGGTATTCCCAGACCTTGGCGTCGGGCGTGAACGGCTTCATCGCAGGGTCGGTGTAGGCCATCTGGCCGGCGATCCACCCCAGCAGCATGCCGCCGAAGGTGATGATCATGGGGAAGCGATCCATCAGCTTGAGCACGATCTGGCTGCCGGCCACGATGATGGGGATGCTCACGAGCAGGCCGAAGATGACCAGGCCCATCTGGTGCTGGCCGGCGCTCTCGGCCGCGCCGGCGATGGCCAGCACGTTGTCGACGCTCATGACCAGGTCGGCGACGATCACGGTCTTGACCGCGCCCCACAGCTTGTCACTGGGGCTGATGTTGGCGTGGCCTTCTTCGTCCTGCGGGACGAGCAGCTTGACACCGATCCACACGAGCAGCACCGCTCCGACGAGCTTGAGGTACGGGATGGCCAGGAGCGCGAGCGCGAAGGCGATCAGGATGACCCGCAGCAGGATGGCGCCGGCGGTGCCGTAGATGATGCCCATCTTGCGCTGCT
>DAIMZU010000142.1:0-6707 GCA_036733845.1 Ramlibacter sp. | reverse complement strand
TGCTGCCGATGTAGATGCCGATGGGCCCCCGCAGGCGGCGCAGCGACTGCGGCGTCTGCCCGAAGTGCTCGATCATGCGCTGGCGCCGGGCCTCGTTGTTGCGGCGGCTGCCGATGGCGCCGACGTAGAACGCCTCGGTGCCCAGCGCCTCCAGCAGGGCCAGGTCGTCGAGCTTGGGATCGTGCGTCAGCGCGACGACGCAGCTTCGCGCGTCGGGCCGGAAGGCCGCCACCACGTCGTCGGGCATTCCAGTGACCAGGGGCACGCCCGGCACGTGGAAGCCGCCCCGGTATTCCTCGCGGGGATCGCAGACCGTCACCGAGAAGCCGCTGAAGCGGGCCATGGTGGCCAGGTACTCGGCCAGCTGACCTGCGCCGATCAGCAGCATCCGGTATTCGGGGCCGAAAATGTTCACGAGCTCCTCGCTGCCAACCTGCAGGGGCTGTGGCGCGTTGGCTGGCTCCAGCGTGACCCCGCCGTCGGCCAGGCGGGTGCGCCGGAGCACGAGAGCACCGGCCTCGAGCCTGCGCACCAGGTCCGCGAGCAGCGCGGCATCCGGGTCGTACTCGAGCAGCAGTTCCAGCGTGCCACCGCAGGGCAGGCCGAAGCGGTGTGCTTCGTCGGCGCTGACCCCGTACTTGAGGAATGCCGGCGGGCCGGCCGGCATCTGGCTGCCCGGGCCACCCGCGGCCGTGTGGCGGTGGATCAGGTCGTCCTCGATGCAGCCGCCCGAGACCGACCCGACCACGGAACCGTCCTCGCACAGGGCCATGATGGAACCGACCGGTCGGGGCGAGGAGCCCCAGGTCCGCACCACGGTGGCCAGCAGCGCGCGCCGCCCCGCACTGCGCCAGTCACGCAGGGTCCGAAGCACCATGACGTCGAGATTCTCCATGTGCGACCGCCTGCGTGCTCAGGCTGCGTGCCGGCGCTGGAGTTCGTCGTCCAGGCGGCTGAAGAAATCGTCCGCCATCGACCGGGCGACGCCGTCGATCAGCCGCTGCCCCATCTGGGCGATCTTGCCGCCGACCTGGGCCTGGGCCGTGTAGACCAGCTCGCAGCCCGCTCCCTCGACCGCGGGCTGCAGGCGCACCTGCGCACTGCCCTTGCCAAATCCGGCGACGCCGCCCTGCCCCTCGAAAGACAGGGTATAGCTCTCGGGCGGCCGAACCTCGGTCAGGGTCACTTTTCCGTTGAAGCGCGCGGCCATGGGGCCGATCTTCAGGGCCAGCACCGCGGCGTATTGGGATTCGCCGGTGGCCTCGAGCTTCTCGCAGCGGGGGATGCACGCCTGCAGCACCTGCGGGTCGTTGAGCGCATCCCAGGCCTGCTGCTGCGTGGCCGCCAGCGGGCGGCTGCCTTGCATCTCCATCGTCGCGTACTCCTTCTCAGCGTTTCATGACCCCGGCCAGTCCTGCGGCGAGTTGCTCGAGCCGACTGAGGTCGTGGACCGCGAGCATGCCATGGACGTGCCGGTGGAGCACGGCGGCCCCGCGCGCCAGCGGCTGATAGCCCTGGAAGCGCAGGAGCGGGTTGAGCCACAGCAGGCGCCGGCTGTGCAGGCGCAGCCACCCCAGCTCGCGGGTAAAGCGGGCCGGATCGCCCGTGTCGAGGCCATCGCTGACCACGAGGACCACCGTGCGGCCGCCCAGCAGGCGCCGGGCGTGCCGCAAGCGCAGTTCGGCGAGCGCATCGCCCAGGCGGGTGCCCCCTGCATAGTCTGGGATGGCCGCCGAGGCGGCGGCCAGCATGGCGTCGGTGTCGCGCAGGCGGAAGGCCGGCGTGAGGTCAGACAGCACGGTGCCGATGGCGAACACGTCCCGCCGGCCGGGCCGCCCGGCAGTGGCCGCGTGCAGGAACGCCAGCAGCATGCGTGCGTAGCGCTCCATCGAGCCCGAGACGTCCAGAAGGACCAGAAGCGGCAGGGGTTCAGGCCTGGGGCGGTGGTGCGGCAGGACCATCAGCTCGCCACCGGTGCGCCGGGCGATGCGCAGCGCCTGCGCCCAGTGCATGCGCTCTCCCCTCGCCGCGGGCCGCGAGCGGCGGGACCGAACCTGCGGCAGCGGCAAGGGGATTTCGCGCGCAAGCCGCTCCACCCGGCGGTATTCGTCGGCCCCCAGGCTGGCGAAGTCTGCGTGGCGCAGGCGCTGCACCGCGCTGGCGCTTGTCCCGGCGTCGCGGTCGCTGCCCGGTGGTGCCGCGCCGGGCTGCCTCGTCCGCGGCGGCGCCAGTGCATCGAGGACGCGGGCGCGGCGGCCCCGACTGCCCTGAGGCCGTGGCAGGGCGGTCGCTTCCTGCAGGAGCGGCATCGATCGCGGACTCCGGAACCAGGCCTCGAACAGCTCTCGGAACACTGCCCGGTCCTGCTCGCGAGAAATGAGCACCGACTCGAGCGCCACTTCGAACTGCAGGGAATCGCCAAGGTTGACGAGCGCCGCCGCCTCCAGGGCCGTCGCGATGCGCGAGGCGTCCACCGGCACGCCGGCGCCGCGCAAGGCCTGGCCAAATGCGACGATGTGGCTCGCCAACCGGGACGGCTGCGCCGGCCCTGCGGACTGGCCAGCGCTCACCGGGCCCCCGGGCCCTGCTCGCGGGCGACGGCCAGGATCTCGCCTGCCAGGCCAGGCGTGAGCGCCTCGACATCCTCGCGCTGCTTGAGCAGGGTGCCGGCCGTGTCCGCAATGACGCCGGCGTCGATCTCGCGCGCGTCCAGCGCGACCAGCGCCCGTGCCCACTCGATGCTCTCGGCGATGCCCGGCACCCGCTGGAACGCTCCGGCAAACGGTTCGGCGCGCAGGCATTCGACGAAGCGCGCGACCTGCGCGGACAAGGCCGCGCCTGCCTCCGGAACGCGGGAGCGCACGATGGCGAGCTCCCTGTCCCGGTCGGGGTAGTCCAGCCAGTGGTACAGGCACCTGCGCTTGACAGCGTCGTGCAGTTCGCGCGTGCGGTTGCTGGTCAGCACGGTGACCGGCGTCGCGCGGGCACGGACGGTGCCGAGTTCGGGGATGCTCACCTGCAACTCGCCCAGGTATTCGAGCAGGAAGGCTTCGAAGGGTTCGTCGGCGCGGTCGACTTCATCGATCAGCAGCACCGCGCCCGGCTCGGGGGCCTGCAAGGCCTGCAGCAGGGGGCGCCGGATCAGGAAGCGGTCTGCGTACACCTCGCGCTCGACCTGGTCGGGGCCGGCGTGCCCTTCGGAGGCGCGCATGTGCAGCAGCTGGGCGGGGTAGTTCCACTCGTACAGGGCCTCGCGCTGCTCCATGCCGTCGTAGCACTGCAGGCGAATCAACTCGCGCCCGAGCACCGCCGACAGCGCCTTCGCGAGTTCGGTCTTGCCCACGCCCGGTTCGCCCTCGAGCAGGAGCGGCCGCTGCAGCCGGATGGCCAGGTAGACGGCGGTCGCCAGCCGGCGGTCGGCGAAGTACCCCGCTGCGGCGAGCGCCTGGGCCAGTTCGTCGGGTGAGCCGGGCACCATCGGGAAGTCAGCCCAGCGCCCTGGAAACCGCCCGCTGGGTCATGACGCCGACCAGGTGCGCCCGGTAAGCCGCGCTTGCGTGCAGGTCACTCGAGAGTTCGGACGCATCGACCTTCACGGCGGCGGCGGCCTCCGGCCGGAAATCGTCGGTGAGCGCGGCCTCCAGGCCGGCGTGGCGGAAAACGCCGGAGCCGCCGCCGGTGACGGCGACCCGCACGCCGGCAGAGGTCTGTGCGACGAACACGCCCACCAGGGCGAAACGCGAGGCGGGCTGCTTGAACTTGATGTAGGCCGCCCGGGCCGGGAGCGGAAACGACACCGCGGTGACGAGTTCGTCCTCTTCGAGCGCGGTCGTGAAAATGTCCTGGAAGAAGTCGTCGGCCGCGATCTCGCGGCGGACGGTGCGCACGGTCGCGCCGAGCCCGAGGACTGCCGCGGGGTAGCAGGCTGCCGGGTCGTTGTTGGCGATGGAGCCGCCCAGCGTGCCCAGCCACCGGACCTGCCGGTCGCCGATGCCGCCGGCGAGGTCCGCCAGCGCGGGCAGGCACTCGCGGACCACGGGGTGTGCGGCGACTTCGGCGTGGCGGGTCATGGCCCCGACCACGAGGGCGTCGCCATCGCGGCAGACGCCGGACAGCTCCGCGATGCCGCCCAGGTCGACCAGCTGCTGCGCGCTGGTCAGCCTCAGCTTCATGGACGCGAGCAGCGTCTGTCCCCCCGCCAGCGGCTTGCCGCCGGCGGCGCACAGGCGCGCCGCGTCGTCCAGCGAGGCAGGACGCTCGAATTCAAAGG
Source organism: Ramlibacter sp. (assembly GCA_036733845.1). Taxonomy (GTDB): domain Bacteria; phylum Pseudomonadota; class Gammaproteobacteria; order Burkholderiales; family Burkholderiaceae_C; genus Ramlibacter. The sequence continues at coordinate 2,437 of DAIMZU010000142.1, read as the reverse complement.
CGTACATCAGGCCCTCCCTGCGCTTGCCCGGCCCTTGCGAGGGCCTCGCCGCCCTGGCGGATTGCCTTGACGATGTTCCCGTAGCCGGTGCAGCGGCACAGGTTGCCCTCGAGCTGTTCGCGGATCTCGGCGTCGCTGGCCCCCGGGCGGGTGCGGCACAGGTCGATCGCGCTCATGACCATGCCGGGGGTGCAGAAGCCGCACTGCAGGCCGTGGCAATCCCTGAAGGCCGCCTGCATGGGGTGCAGCGTGCCGTCCGGTGCCGCGAGCCCTTCGATGGTGGTGACTTCTGCGCCGGGGTGCTGGACGGCCAGCGTGTTGCAGGACTTGACGGCCCGGCCGTCGAGCAGCACCGTGCAGGCGCCGCACTGGGCGGTGTCGCATCCCACGTGGGTGCCGGTCAGGCGCAGGTGCTCGCGCAGGGCGGTCACCAGCAGTGTCTGCGGCGTGACGTCGAGCGTCTCCAGCCGGCCGTTGACCTTGAGTTGGACTTGCATGCGTACTCCACGGGATGACCGCATCCTAGGCGAAAACCGGCCGCTCGCGCAGGCGCGGCGCGTTCAGCCGAGCTCGCCGCGGACGAACAGGTCGGCCGCGGGGGAGACGCCCGCGAGCTGGGCATGGTCGAAGAAGCGCTCGACCGGCAGGTCGGCATGGATGCGGCCGCCTTCCAGGTACACCACGCGCGAGGCCAGGCGCTTGACCTGGCCGAGGTTGTGGCTTGCAAAGACCAGGGTCATGCCGGTGGACGCGAAGTCGGCCATGAGGTGCTCGACTTCCCGCTTGGCGTGCGGGTCGAGGCTGGCCGTGGGCTCGTCCAGGAACAGCAGCGACGGCGAAACGCCCCAGGCCCGCGCGAACGCCAGGCGCTGCTGCTGCCCGCCGGACAAGGCGCGGGCGTGGCGCAGCGCCGCGGCGTCGAGCCCCACCCGCTCGAGCGCCTCCCGGGCGCGCCCGCGTGCCGCGGCCCACCGCATGCCACCCAGCCAGAGCGCCAGCGCCACGTTGTTCTGCGCGCTGGATCGCAGCATGAACGGGCGCTGGAACACCATGGCCTGCCGCACGCCGGCCTGCACCTGCAGGCTGCCCCCGGCCGGGCGCAGCAGCCCGTGCAGCAGCCGCAGCAACGTGCTCTTGCCGCTGCCATTGGCGCCGACCAGCGCGATGCGCTCGCCGGGATGGATCGCCAGGTCGATCGCGGACAGCGCCTCGACGGGGCCGAACCGGACGGAAGCAGCGCGGGCCTCGAGCAGCAGGGTCATGCCGCCCCCACGGCGCGCGCAGGCACGGCCGCCGTGTCTCCCCGGGCCAGCCGCCAGCGCCGCAGCAGGGCAACGAGCGCATTGAGGGCGAGCACCACCGCCAGCAGCACCATGCCCAGGGCCAGCGCCAGCGCGAGGTCGCCCTTGCTGGTCTCCAGCGCGATGGCCGTGGTCATCACCCGGGTGAAGCCGTCGATGTTGCCCCCGACGATCATCACCGCGCCGACTTCCGAGATGGCGCGCCCGAAGCAGGCGATCAGCACCGTGAGCAGGGCGTAGCGCTCGTCCCAGGCGAGCAGGATGCTGCGCACCAGGGTGCCTGCGCCCATCGAGCCGAGCTGCTCGCCGAAGGGCCGGTCGACGTCCTCGACGACCTGGCGCGTCAGGGCGGCGGCCACCGGGAGCACGAGCAGCGCCTGCGCCAGCACCATGGCCTGGAAACTGAATAGCCATCCGAGGAAGCCGAGCGGCCCCGAACGGGAGAGCAGCAGGTAGACGACCAGCCCGACCACCACCGAGGGCACGGCCAAAAAGGTGTTGAGGACGGCCAGCACGGCCCCACGGCCGGTGAAGCGTGCGGCCCCCAGCCACGCGCCGGCGAGCAGCCCGGCGCCGCAGGCGAGCAGGCAGGCCAGTGCGCTGACAGCGAGCGAGCGGCCCACGATGGCGAGCAGCGCGGCATCGGCGTGAACGACGAGATCCCAGGCCGCGGCGGCGCTCTGCGTGAAACTTCCCATGGGGCGGGATGGTAGCCCGAGCAGTCAGTCCTCACGGCGCGCAGGTGCGAAATCCGGTGAAGGCCTGGTCGTCGTCGGGCAGGCCGAATCCGCGCAGCTTGGGATGCTTCATGCGCGAGCGGGCTGCAAACGAGGCGCCGCGCCGCACCCGGGCCTGGCCCCAGGACAGTTGCGGATCGAAGGGCGTGCCCTCGGCCCAGGGGTCGGGTTGCCAACCCGGCCAGGGCCGCAGCAGACCGGCCGTCCATTCGTTCACCTCGCCCCACTGGAAGCCCCGCCGCCCCGCGGTCAGGGCCGCGACCTCCCACTCCGCCTCGGTAGGAAGGCGCCTGCCGGCCCACCGCGCGTAGGCGTCCGCCTCCCACCAGCTCGCATGGACCACCGGCTGGCCGCTGGCCATGCGGCGCGGACGGCCGAACCAGGCCTGCACCACCGCGC